>JABJFC010000022.1 GCA_018662925.1 Alphaproteobacteria bacterium
CCACTGTGTACATCCTTTCTAGCCTTTCCTTAAATGGAAAAAGACTATCTGAAGTTAATACTTTGGGTGGCTCACTTTTTCTCCGCCTTTTTACGACGGAGCCACCCTGCTCAGTGGCTCATTATTACTCCGCTATTTACAAGCACAGCTGTATGTTGTGTTTAAGCGTGGGAATGGCCATGAAAGAAACAGCCAGGCATATCAATATATCCCATCGGACGGTAGAAAGTTATTGTGAAAGCCTTAAAATGAAATTCGATTGTGCAACAAAATCTGAGCTCATAAGCCTGTTTTTGCAATATAATACAAAGCAGTTCGGTTAGGTGGATATTTCCAGGTAGGATGCAAGTCTTTTAAATCGCAATATATATATTATGGAAAATTGGAGCTGCTGGTCTTTCTTTTCCCTGCTAACTCGCTCTATGACTACCCGGCTTAAGGCCGGTTCGTCAGAGCTCCTAAGCTCCGGGAAGACGGATTTTGAGAGGTCGTTATAGGCTCCTCTTAGTCGTGGATCCCGCGCTCATAAGCAATTCTAAGGCGCGCCTCCGGCTTACCAAGAATTCCTAATGGCCGGGATGACGATTTTTGGCCGTGTGCCTTGGACTGAAGGATTCCAGAGTCTCCGTCTTCCCGGAGCCTAGGAACTCTAGATGAACCGGCGTCTTAAGCCGGAGAGGCGTAGAGTGAGTTGGCATCGCGGGATCCATACTTCACTGGATTCAGAAAATTGCCAAATCCCGTCGTAGCGGCCTGTCCGCCATAGCGAGCGAAGGCGGAAGCGAAGACGAATGAGCGGGTGCCTGCAGGACTTCCTAAGCTACCTTTACAGGCCATTCAACGACGGGTGGCAGGGACATGAGGATAGCCTCTGTATTTCCACCGGTTCTAAGACCGAAATCAGTGCCTCTGTCATACAGCAGATTGAATTCCACATAACGGCCACGACGATAGAGCTGATGTTGGCGATCTTCTGGTGTCCAGGATTCATTCATATGCCTTCTAGCTATTTGGGCATAGATGTCTAAAAATGTACGGCCCACATCTTGGGTAAAGGCAAAATCATTGTTCCAGCTGTCTGAATTGACATAATCGTAAAAGATACCGCCGATGCCTCTTGGCTCGTTCCTATGGGGCAAAAAGAAGTACTCATCGCACCATTTTTTGAACTTAGGGTAATAAGCATCATCATGGCGATCACAGGCACCCTTCAGGGCAGTGTGGAAGTCTTTTGCGGCTGCTTCATTAGGGAACATGGGGGTGAGATCGGTGCCGCCTCCAAACCATGACTTTTTCGTTATAATATGTCGGGTGTTCATATGTACAGCCGGCACATGGGGGTTTTGCATATGGGCCACGAGAGAGATTCCACTGGCCCAGAATTCTGGATTCTCTTCTGCTCCGGGGATTTCCTTGCGGAATTCCTCGGAAAACTCTCCAAAAACTGTCGAGACATTCACACCAACCTTTTCAAAGACACGGCCTGTCATGACTGCCATGGTGCCCCCTCCTCCACCATCACGTTCCCAGGTTTTGCGAACAAATTTTCCAGGTTCTTTTTCAGACAGCTGTCCTGTGAGCTCTTGTTCAATCTTTTCAAATTCAGTGCAAATACGCGTTTGAAGTTCAGTAAACCACTCTGAAGCCGTTCTTTTTTGGTTCTCAGTTGAATTGGACATATTTAACTCCTTTTGTTACTGGAAACAGTTTTGTCTGGCGTAGCGCTTCGCCAGTTACCATAGATGCAGCGATAGCTACGTTTAAAGAGCGCACACTATCTTGCATAGGAATATGGACACTTTCGGTGCAGGCTGTCCTGACGTCATTTGGCACACCAACGCTTTCTTGGCCCAATAAGAGAATATCATCGGAGCTGAACTGGAATTCGCTATAAGGATGGGTGCCGTCTACATCAACCAAAATAATGCGTTTGCCAACGGATGTGTTGGACGTTAGGAAGGCTTTCCAGGAAGTGTGTTCTTTAAAATCAACGTGATCGATATAGTCCATGCCGGCACGGCGCAGTCTGCGCTCACTGAATACAAAGCCGCAGGGCCCAATAATATCAACAGAAACGCCAAGACAGGCACCCATCCGAAGAAGTGTCCCGGTGTTTTGGGGAATTTCTGGTTGAAAAAGGGCGAGCCGCATTGGATAGTGAACTCCTGCGTTATGTGCTTACGAGAAACAATTAAATGAATATGACCGTCCTTGTCAACAAACTCCCTGGGGAAACGCGTGTTGCGCTTCTACAAGATGGCCAGGCCATTGCGTTTTACTCCTCCAAGGAAACAGCCTCGGGACCTCCCGTTGGAACCATCCTTTTGGGGAAAGTAATCCGTATTGCAAAAGAACTTTCTGCAGCCTTTGTAGATTTGGGACATGATACGTTGGGGTTTTTGCCCATAAAGAAGGCACATGTCCTAACAGAAGGTGCCTCAATCATGGTGCAAGTGAAAGTCCCGGCCATTCAAAAAGAAGGCAAAGGCCCTCGCCTGTCACAAGAAATTCGTCTCCTCTCCCCTCTTTTGATTCTGTTACCAAGGGAATCGAGCGTAAGTTTCTCCAAGCACTTTAGCGATATGGAGCAAAAAGAGGCGTTAAAGTCCCACTTTTCGGGCAAATGTGGCCTCATTTTTCGTCGGACTGCCCAAGGTGTCAGCCTAACTGACCTCCAAAAGTCCTACGACAACCTTGAAACCACGTGGCAAAGCCTAGAAAAGATTGCTGCAAATTCAAAGACTCCGAAAGTAATTTACAGCCCTCCTCCCATGCCCCTTCGTTTTTTTCAATACTATTCTGGGCCAAGCTTTAAGAGGGTTTTGGTTGATGATTCAGAAATCTTTAATGATTTAAAAAGGAACAATGTTTCTTTTGTTGAAATCTTCAAGCCAGAACGAGGGGACTCAAGCGACCTATTTGAAGCCTTTGATGTTGAAAAAGACTGGGAAAGCCTTTCTCACAACACAATTGAAATCCCAGGAGGTGGCTCTCTTATAATTGAAGAAACATCTGCTTTGACGGCCATTGATGTGAACAGTGATGGAGAACGAGACTTAGTTGCGTTTAATAAGTCTGCGGCCAAGGAAATTGCGCGCCAGCTACGGCTCCGAAATGTGTCTGGTCCGATTCTGATTGATTTTGCCGGTCAAAAGACGCCTGCCATGATCAAGAAAGTTATGGAAATCCTTAAGGGGGAAATTGCCTCTGATCCCATTTCAACGCACTTTTTTGGGCGCACACCACTGGGACTCGTAGAGATCGTAAGAGAGCGGAGGAGTTTCTAGGCGCTCCTTATCCGCCCCACCAATAGACGAAAACAAATAGGAAAAGCCAAATAATGTCCACAAAATGCCAATACCAGGCCGCGGCTTCAAAGCCCACATGGTGATTGGGCTTAAAATGACCCTTTCGGGCACGAAAGAAACAAACCGTCAGAAAGACAATACCAACGAAGACATGAAAGCCGTGGAACCCTGTGGCCATATAGAATAGCGTAGGATAGATACCGCCGGTGAACGCAAAAGGCGCGTGGGCATACTCAAAAATCTGAACACAGAGGAAAACAATCCCCAACAGAACGGTGAGTCCCGTACCGCGCACCATGTCTTTGCGATTGTTCTCCAACATGGCGTGGTGGGCCCAGGTGATGGTTGTACCGGATAGAAGTAGGAGAAGCGTATTCAGATAGGGGAGCCGAAATGGATTAAAGGGATCAATGCCTACAGGAGGCCAGACCCCGCCCGTGGCTTCTGTTGGGAAGAGGCTCGCATTGAAAAAGGCCCAGAAGAAAGAGGCAAAAAGCATGAGTTCGGAAATGATGAAAAAGACCATGCCATACCGAAGGCCAATGCGGACTGGATACGTATGCTTTTCATCTGTTTGTGCCTCATTGACGACGTCTCGCCACCACCCGATCATGGTGAAAACAAGAATCCCAAGCCCAATAAGTAGGGGGACGATTGTGATTTGATGCATAAAAAGCGCACCGCCTAGAGCAATGAATAAGGCCGCAATCGAACCCACAAATGGCCAGGGACTTGGGTCCACCATATGATAAGGATGGGGTTTCAGTTTTTCAGCCATTTGTGCGGTCGTTTCCATTGCTTTTTATAGCCTTCATCATTTCTTTTTCTTTGTGCCCTCCAACCACCAGGTGTGAGGATTGATGCCTACCACAGGGTCAAACTTAGGATGACCAAATTTGTCCCAGTATGCAACCCGGTCGATGTTGCTGTGGTAAAGAGGCACTACGTAATGATTTGCCAAAAGGATCCTGTCTAAGGCGCGGGTGGCGGCAACCAAATCGTCGCGTTTTTTTGCTGAAGCTATTTTTTCAACTAGGAAATCGACAACTTCTTCCCGAATTCCAGGATAGTTACGGCTGCCAGATTCATCTGCCGCTCTCGTGGTCCAATAATGACCCTGTTCGTTGCCTGGTGATAAAGATTCTCCCCACCAGTTCCAAATCATATCATAATCCCAATCAAGTCTCCTTTTCTCGTATTGGGCCGTATCAACAGTTCGGATATGTGTTTTTATACCAAGGCTATCGAGATTTCTCTTGTAGGCCATGGCCAATTTTTCATGTTCCGGAGAGTTCAAAAGAATCTCGAAATCGAAAGGTTTTTTAGTCTCCACATTGGTGAGCACTCCTTTTTGAAGGACCCAGCCGGCCTGTTTTAAGAGGCTAAGCGCTTTTCTGACGTTGTCTCGATTTTGTCCCGAGCCATCAGTGGTTGGTGGCGTGTATTTGTCTCCAAAAACAGCGGGATTTACTTTGTCTTTATAGGGATTGAGTAATGCCAATTCTAAGTCGCTTGGGCCATTACTAGAGGCGAGGTCCGAGTTTTCATAAAAGCTGGTTGTCCTTATGAATCCACCATCAAATATGTTTTTGTTGAGCCACTCAAAGTCAAAAACGAGACTTAAAGCTTCTCGCACCCTTTTATCCTCAAAAATAGGCTTGCGTGTGTTGAAAACAAAGCCACTGAGACCAACGGGGCGTTTATGCTCTATATCAATTTTTGCTATTTGTTTTTTTACAAAGTGCGGACCAATATACGCATTTCTCCAGCGTGTTAAGTCGGCTTCGCTACGAAAGTCATATTCTCCCGACTTAAAGGCCTCTAGAGCAACGTTTGCATCTCGATAGTAATCAATGCGAATCGTGTCAAAGTTGTATTGTCCTTTGCGAACAGGCACATCCTTTCCCCAATAGTTTTTGAGGCGTTCGTACACTATATAGCGTCCTGGCTCAAACTTTGCGATCTGATATGGCCCACTGGTAAGAGGAGCAGTGAGCGTTGGCTTATCAAACTCTTTGCCTTCCCAATCCTTTTTGGATTGAATGGGCATGTATCCCATCAAAAGTGGCATTTCAGGGTCTGGATTACCGTCCACTTTCTTAAATGTAAATTTAACAGATCTAGGGCCTGTTTGTTCAGCTTTGTCGACTTTTCCATAGAAAAGGCGCATATTGGGGATTCCTTTGTCTCTCTGAATCTCCCATGAAAAGAGAACATCTTCCACCGTAACAGGAGTCCCGTCCTCCCACTTAGCTTCAGGACGAAGGTTGAATTCTACCCAAGAACGATCTGGTGCCATTTCAACAGATTCGGCCAATAGGCCGTACATGGAAAAAGGCTCGTCAGGAGAACGTGATAAGAGAGATTCACGCGTTAGCAACAATCCCTCAGGTGCGACACCTTGAATGGTCCGAGTTAACGTATCAAAACTACCAATGGCGGCCAGTTTTAGCTCCCCTCCTTTAGGCGCCTCTGGATTCACATGCTCAAAATGCGTAAAATTGGCGGGGTATTTCATATCTCCATGCATGGAAATGCCGTGCTGTGGCTTAGCCCATGAGCTAGTGGCTGTGAGAAGCTCTAATATGAAACTAGCCAGGATTAATTTCTTCTTCATAGTGCCTTCTCCTATCTTAATCTGAAAAATGTATACGATAGCGTTATAGATTTAACGTCCTTCATTTTTGGGTCATTCTCAATCTCGGGGTCGATGAAAAACAAGACGGGCATGTCCACCTCTTGATGGGCTTCCAATTTTTGTTCGATAAAGCAAAAGCATTCCACTTTGTTAAAGTAGACACCGGCCTTGTCAGGCGTAACATTGTAGGTGGACATTCCATAAATTGCCTTATCCGTCTTGTTTTTTGCCCGGTACAGGGCAAATCCTTGTTCTCCAGCTCGAACGGTTACTTCCTTTTGTAAGGGCTTAAACTCCCAAGGAAGATCCCGATTTACATCCGCATTAAAGCGAACGGTTACTAAACGATTTGTTATCACATCTGGAAGGGTTGGGGCAACCTGTGTGGTACCGCCATACCCAGTTTTTTGACAAAAAATGCGATAAAGAGGGACGGAAGCATAAGCCATACCTAGCATTCCCACGGCTAAGACACCCAAAATAATCCCCGTATGCTTTTTCTTTTTTTGGGACATGGGTAGGTCGCTATCCCCCTGCCCCATTAATGCGTACGATGGTCACAAAGAAAAACAAAACCACTAATGCGAGCAATAAGATCAGCATAAGTCGATTCTTCGGTCTTTGTTTTTCCCTAAAATCGGGAGCATTGAGGGACATTTGAGTGGCTCACATTCACATTACCAATCCATAGTTGGCACAAAAACCTCTCAAGTGTAAAGAGCTTTGCGTATTCTTTATGTTCTAAGTTTTTATCCAATTAAGTGTCTAGTTATTTTTGGCTGGTCATATGCTAAAATTCTAAATAGATAAAAGAATGAAAGGCCCTGGAATAGAGTTCAGGCTTTGACGCCAGTTGCACTCGTGATTAAGTCTGCTCGTTCAAGCAAAAGTTTTTAGCATCCTTACGGCTGCTTACACCGCCTTATATTTCTTTAATTTGTAAAGGCAAGTCCCACTCAAGACCATAACCACCACGGAAACGAGTATGAATGAGAAATGAATACTTTCTAGGTCGGCTAGCCACCCAATTATGGGGGCAAAGATGGTAAAGATAAGTCTGGTTATAAGATTATCAATGCTGATAATACTGGCACGCATCTGGGAACTGGTTTCTCGGTTTAAAAGAGCATAGACAAGAGGTGTTTTAAGGCCACGTGCTCCTTGAATGCTTATGGCAAAAAGAACCATGAAGATGGTATCCATGGTTCCAAAGAGAATCAAGGAAATCCCAATACTTAGAGGGATTATGAGAAAAACTGAGAACAGTCCCATTCTTTTTTCCACAAGCCAGGCTTTTTGGGCTGTAAGAGCCGCGGCTAAGTTAAGAATGGCCCATAAAATGCCAAACCAAAAAATAGAGAGGCCAATATGCTTAAAGTAAGGCTGAAAAAGCCAGATGGATATCAGTGTTGCAAACCCAACGATACCTGAATAGAGCAGCGTCCATTTGACGATTTTATTTTGCTGAAAGGCAAAGTCCAAAATTGCCTTAATATCAGATTCGATCCTGTCAAATAGTTTCAGTTTAGATGAGGAAAGGGCCATAGATTGGCTTTTTTTCGTATCTTTTAGGGACATGGTAAGGGGAAATAAGCCTAGAACCACCACAAAATAAGCAACGAAAGGGACCCAGAGATTCATATAAGCCAGGAAGCCCCCAATGACTGCAGTGACTGCTTCTGCCACGCGGCCGTACATTTGGACCATACCTTCTTGCGCTGTGTAAGTCTTCTTTTCACCTGCGTCATCCAAAGTTTCGTAGAGAATGGCAGCTTCACTACCAGAGAATAGGCTGACGGAAATACCCCATAAGACTTCGGCGATGGCAAAAGAAGCAAATTTATGGCAGAAAGCATATAGAGTGGCACCGGCTATATTTATAATGCTTCCAACAACGAGACACCATTTCCAACCAAATCGATCTCCCAGGTAGCCTCCAGGGAGTTCCCCTAGAACAAGGGTCAGGGAAAAAATGGCTTGTAGGGTGAAAACATGAAAGTATCCAAAGCCAAGATCCTGGATGAATAGAACAAACACCGGCATCCAAAAGAATGAAAAACGTATGGCTTGAATCCAGCGAAGCTTCCACACATTAGATAGGATATCCATCGGCGCTTAACTCCTTTTTATTATTATCGTTCCACTATACCTTAGAGCATCGTGCAAGAAAAGCCCCCCCCCCTCCCTTAGCCCAGGAATCGATCCACCACCATCAGGCCAAACAAGATAAATAAGTACGCGATGGAATAAAGGAATAGAGTCTTAGCGGCTTTCTTTTCTGTGGCACGCAAAAGCTTCCAGGCATACAGAATAAATCCAAAACCAAGGACGCTGGCGCCTATCCCGTACAGGAGGCCCTGAGCACTCGTGAGTAACGGCAACAGGGAACCCGCGACGAGCAGCCAAGTGTAGACAAAGATTTGTTTCTTGGTAGCCGCCTCCCCATGGGTATTGGGCATCATGGGAATCCCAGCCTTTTTGTAATCTTCTTTGCATAGGAGCGCCAAACTCCAGAAATGTGGAGGGGTCCAGAGGAAAATGATCAGGAACAGAAAAAATGGTTCCCAGGCCATGGGGGTTGCAATGGCAGCCCAGCCAATGACAGGTGGAAAGGCGCCGGCTGCGCCCCCGATAACAATGTTTTGGGGCGTGCTGTGTTTGAGAAAATGGGTGTAGACGAAAATGTAAAAGCAAATGGTTGCGGCCAGGAGCCCGGCTGCAGTCCAATTGACAGTGAGCCCTAGAACAAAAATGGCGCCTGCGGCCAAAAAAGCACCAAAAGAAAGGGCTTCATCTGGGTCGATGCGGCCGCTTGGTATTGGCCGTGCCTTGGTCCGTTCCATGAGAGCGTCGGTTTTGTGTTCATACCACATGTTAAGAGCCCCACTGGCGCCGGCGCCAACGGCAATGCACAAGAGTGTCGTAAAACCCAAGAAGGGATGGATTGTTCCTGGCGCCAAGTATAGACCCACAAATCCTGTAAAGATAACCAGAGACATGACTCGGGGCTTCAGCAACATCCAGTAGTCTTTGACTGTGGAAGAAATTGGGGGTATGGAAACTGATGCTGTGGAAATGGCTGATGCGGAAATTGCCGTTGTAGAAACCGGTGTTGATGTGAGGGAGGATATTCTTGTTGTCATGGGCTGGCTATTTCACGCTATCTATTTTACAATCGGGAGCTTCTCGTAGGTATGGAACGGTGGGGGAGAACTGACGTGCCACTCCATTGTTGTGGCCCCCTCTCCCCATTGATTGGCAGGACATTTTCGTTTGCGAATAAACATATCTATGAGGATGTAAAAGAAAAGCAAACTAGAAAGACCCGTTAATGCAGCACCCACGGATGAAATATAATTCCATCCTGCAAAGGCATCCGGATAGTCTGGGACTCTTCGAGGCATGCCAGCCAGCCCCATGAAATGCATGGGAAAGAAGATGATATTCACACCGACAAAGGTCATCCAGAAGTGGAGTTTCCCTAGGGGCTCTGAGTACTGGTAGCCATACATCTTGCCGATCCAGTAATAAAAGCCGGCAAAGAGACCAAATAAGGCCCCCATGGAGAGAACATAGTGGAAGTGTCCCACCACGTAATAAGTATCATGTAACAGCATGTTGACGCCTGCATTGGCGAGCACCACGCCCGTCAGCCCTCCGATGGTGAATAAAAAGATAAAACCGAAGGCAAAAAGCATGGGTGTTTTAATATCTAAACTCCCTCCCCACATGGTGGCAATCCAGCTGAAAACTTTGATCCCTGTGGGAATTGCGATGATTAAGGTGGCTGCCATAAAGTAGGCATAGGTGTCCACATCTAATCCCACGGTAAACATGTGATGGGCCCAGACGGCAAAGCCAACGGCGCCAATGGACACCATGGCATAGACCATGCCTAGGTAGCCAAAGACGGGCTTTTTAGAGAAGGTTGAGACCACTTGGCTGATGACGCCAAAGGCCGGCAGGATAATGATATAGACTTCCGGATGGCCAAAGAACCAGAACAAATGTTGGAAAAGGACAGGATCCCCTCCTCCTGCTGGATCAAAGAAAACAGTGCCAAAATTGCGGTCCGTCAAAAGCATGGTAATAGCACCGGCCAAGACAGGAATGGCCAGGAGCAACAGAAAAGCCGTCACCAGAATGGACCACACAAACAAGGGCATCTTGTGCAGAGTCATGCCAGGGCAGCGCATGTTAAAGATCGTTGTGATAAAGTTTATGGCCCCCAATAAGGATGAGGCTCCGGCAAGGTGGAGGCTCAGCAACATAAAGTCGACGGCAATATCTCCTTGGCCAAATCCCATGCTGCTCAATGGGGGATAAAAGGTCCAGCCCGTCCCGGCGCCGACGCCAGAGAAAAAGGCTAGTATCATTAATATCAATGACGGCACTAACAGCCAGAAGCTAATATTGTTGAGGCGTGGGAAGGCCATATCTGGTGCCCCGATCATAAGGGGCACAAACCAATTCCCAAAGGCTCCTATTAAGGCGGGCATGACCATAAAGAAAATCATCAGGAGGCCATGGAGGGTGAGTATCACGTTGTATAGTTGATGGTTGTCTCCCAGAAGATGGCTTCCTGGGACGGCCAACTGATATCGGATGACCATGGAAAGGACGCCTCCAAGAAGCCCTCCTACAATGGCATAGATAAAGTACAGAGTTCCAATATCTTTGTGGTTGGTGGACAGCAACCAGCGTTTCCACCCTTTGGGTCTGTGCCCATGCTCTTGTTCTAACTCTTGCTTTGAAATGGCAACGATTTCAGCTTGGCCACTTTGCATTCTCGATCCTCGTTATTTTAAAGTCGTTGGGAGACATGAGCATATTTGGAACAACAAGACTAGTGAGTTTTGTTTTAGACTCTAAGACCCAAGTTTGAAAGGCTCCTTTTGAAACGGCTCTTACCTCGATTGGCATGAATCCGTGACCAGGGCCGCAAAGTTCTGAACATTGGCCATAATAGGTTCCTTCTTTTTCAATGCGGACCCATATTTCATTCAGGCGTCCCGGAACACTGTCCTTTTTTATGCCCAGGGAGGGAACAGCCCAACTGTGAATCACATCTGTGGAGGTTGTGATTAACCGTATTGTTGTTCCTACGGGTACGACCATGGGATTATCAACAGACAGCAAGCGAAATTGATTTTCTTTAATCTCTTCGTCAGGAATCATATAGCTATCATAAGAAATATTATCGTGATCGGGGTATTCGTAGCTCCAGTACCATTGATGGGCCACAATTTTGACGGTCATTTCTGACTCA
Organism: Alphaproteobacteria bacterium; assembly: GCA_018662925.1. Lineage (NCBI taxonomy): Bacteria > Pseudomonadati > Pseudomonadota > Alphaproteobacteria > Alphaproteobacteria bacterium. The sequence continues at coordinate 11,216 of JABJFC010000022.1, forward strand.
GGAACCACATCCATAAAATAGAGCAGTTTGAAAGAAGGGATTAAAATGGCCATCACGATGACGGTTGGGATTGCTGTCCAGATCACTTCTAAAAGCGTATTGTGGGATGTTTTGGAGGGGGTGCTATTTCTTTTTTTCCGGAATCGGATAAGGACCGTTGCCAGCAGGACGCTTACAACAATAGCGATGGCGCCTGTTACCATTAATAGAAAATCGTGAAACTCAGCAACTCTTTGCATAACAGGGCTTTCAGCCTGCTGGAATCCCAGTTGCCAGGCTTTTGGAAAGGCTGCATGGCACATATTGAGGGGAACAAAAATGAGGGCAAAAACTGTGCCTGTTAACCAAAAGTTACGAAAACATTGCCTCATTCTGGGTCCTATAAAAGATTTTCGTTTCAGACTTGCTTCAAAATTGTTATCAATATCTGATACATACACTATGGAAAGTGTCTTTAGAAGACACATTAATTTTAAATATTAAGGAAAGCTGACCATGACTTCGGCCGCACAGGAGATATTCTTTGGAAAGGGAGCGCTTAACCGTAAGCACATCGAGGCCATTGTGGAGGAAACTCTCCAGTATGCGGACGATGGCGAGCTTTTTCTAGAGTATGCCCAGTCAGAAGGACTTTCCTTCGATGATGGTTGTATCCGCAATGCTAGCTTTGATACGACCCAGGGGTTTGGACTTAGGGCAGTCATTGGGGAAACAACCGGGTTTGCCCATGCTTCTGATTTGTCAGAAGATGCCATCAAACGGGCCTCTCAAACGGTCCTGTCGGCGTTAAAAGGCAAAAAGGGAAAGATTTCCCAGATTCCGATCCATACTGGTCAAAAATTATATTCCCATGAAAGCCCTCTGGATTCAAAAAGTTTTCAGGAAAAAGTAGATCTTTTGACAAGTATCGATGGGTATTTGAGGAAAAAGGATTCACGGGTAGTCCAGGTATCTGCCTCATTGAATGGCGAATGGCAAGCCATAAGCATTCTGCGCCATGGCGGTACTTGTTCTGATGATCATAGGCCTCTCATTCGTCTTACCATTCGTGTGATTGTCAGTGATGGGAAGCGCATGGAAGCCGGGACAGATAGTATCGGTGGAAGGTACGACTATCTTTCTGTCTTTATAACTGAAAACTGGCAAGCCAATGCGGATGAAGCGTTGCGACAAGCTCTTGTGAATTTAGAGGCTATTCCGGCACCAGCAGGAGAAATGCCCGTGGTTCTGGGGGCTGGTTGGCCTGGGGTTTTGCTTCACGAGGCCGTTGGCCATGGACTGGAAGGCGATTTTAACCGAAAGAAATCCTCTGTTTTTTCTGAACTGATGGGAAAACGTGTTGCGGCCAAAGGCGTGACTGTTATTGATGATGGCACCATTCAGGATCGTCGTGGCTCTTTGAGTATTGATGATGAAGGAACACCTACCCAACGCAATGTTCTGATCGAAGATGGGATTCTGAAAAAATATATGACCGATCGACTCAATGCGCGTCTGATGGGCGGAACTTCCAGCGGAAATGGCCGTCGAGAAAGCTATGCTTCCACGCCTTTGCCAAGGATGACCAATACATTTATGCTGCCAGGAGATCACACGAAGGAAGAAATCATTAAGTCGGTGAAAAAGGGCCTTTATGCCGTCAACTTTGGGGGCGGTCAGGTGGATATTACCAATGGAAAGTTTGTTTTTTCGGCTTCAGAAGCCTATTTGATCGAAGATGGAAAGATAACTAAGCCTGTCAAAGGAGCGACTTTGGTGGGAAGTGGTGCAGAGGTGCTTAAAAAGATAAGTATGATCGGAAATGATTTAGCCCTTGATCCTGGCGTTGGGACGTGCTCAAAAGATGGCCAGGGTGTTCCCGTTGGTGTTGGACAGCCAACCCTCCTTGTGGATTGTTTAACTGTTGGTGGAACCTCGGCCTAGTAGGCCCAAGTTTATACGTAAATTTAATAGATGAAGAGATCAAATAGATGACTGTTTCTTCCCCAATTCCTGCAGATATTTCCCAAGAGGAAAATGAGTTTCGCAATGCCCGTTTGGCAAAGCTGAAGGCTCTAGTGGACAAGGGAATAACCCCCTACCCTTACAAATTTAATTGCAGTCACAAAACGGCAGAGCTTCAGACAAAGTATGAAAAACTTGCTGTGGGTGAAGAAACGAAGGATGAAGTTTCTCTTGCTGGACGTATTATGGCCTGCCGAAATAGTGGGATGTTTATTGATCTTCGGGACGATACTGGCAAGATTCAAATTTTTAGCCATAAGGATTATTTGAACGAAGGGGATCAAGAACTCTTAAAGTTATTGGATGTGGGTGATTTTATTGGGGTTAAAGGATTGATCCGTCGGACGCCTCGTGGTGAGTTGACCATTAACAGTTCACAGATCGAAATTCTCAGCAAGGCTCTCTTGCCTCTTCCGGAAAAATACCACGGTCTTACGGACCAGGAAGTCCGCTATCGCCAGCGCTATTTGGATCTCATTATGAATGAAGAAAGCCGTGAAACACTTCGGAATCGCTCTCGAATTGTTTCTGAGATTCGAGCATGCCTTATTGAAAAGGGTTTCCTAGAAGTTGAAACTCCCATGCTGCAGCGTATTCCTGGCGGTGCGACGGCAAAGCCGTTTGTGACCCATCATAATGCCTTGGGCATGGATCTCTTTCTGAGAATTGCCCCCGAGTTATATTTGAAACGCTTGGTTGTCGGCGGTCTTTCGGAAAAAGTTTTTGAGATCAATCGCTCCTTTAGGAATGAGGGCATCTCAACCCGCCACAATCCAGAGTTTACCATGTTGGAGTTGTACCAAGCGTATGCCGATTACAATGACATGATGGATCTAACCGAAGAAATTTTTGGCCGATTGGTCGAAACACTTTACGGCAAAACGGCTGTGACTTTTGGAGAGCACACCATTGACTTTAAAGGCCCTTGGCAACGTAAATCCATGTGTCAGCTGGTCTGTGATGAGACTAAAGTGGACTTTTTGACCATTGAATCTGACCAGGAAGCACAGGATATGGCTAAGAAACTGGGCGTTTCTGTGGACAAAAAGGATAGCTGGGGCAAGGTTGTCGAGGCCGTTTTTGCAGAAAAGGTGGAGCCAAACTTAATCCAACCAACTCATGTGACTGATTTTCCATTGGATATATCCCCCTTGGCCAAAGTCCATAGAGACAATCCTCGTTTAACGGAGCGCTTCGAGACATTTATCAATGCTTGGGAAGTGGCCAATGCTTTTTCTGAGCTCACAGATCCCATCGATCAGCGCAAGCGTTTTGAGGCCCAAGTACGTGAAAGGGAATCAGGGGACGAAGAAGCACAGCATTTGGACCAAGATTATCTGACGGCTATGGAATATGGCATGCCTCCCATGGGGGGCCTTGGCATTGGTATTGATCGGTTGACCATGCTGTTGACTAACTCGCCCAGCATTCGCGATGTTATAGCCTTTCCAACAATGCGTCCCAAAAAGGACTAGGAATGGGTCAAGACTCATACCGTTCCTATATCTTTGACCTTTTCTTTCTGAGTTTAGGCTTAAGCCTCCTCTTTGGCTTTATGTTGGGCGAGCGTCCCTTAGCGGTGCCTGATGAGGGACGCTATATGGAAATTCCCAGGGAAATGCTGGCCTCGTGGGACTTTATCACCCCTCGCTTGAATGGGGTGAAATATTTTGAGAAGCCTCCCCTCTTCTATTGGTTGCAAACCATTCCAATCAAGTTATTTGGTATCAGTGAGTGGGCTGGTCGCCTTTGCCCAATGATTCTAGGGATCATAGGATCTTTGATGGTATACGGGGCCGGCCGTTCTCTCTTTGATCGAAAGACGGGGCTTTACGCCGCGATCATTTTGGCCACCAGCACTTTGTATTACGTCTTTACCCGTCTCATTACACTGGATATGGCCGTAAGTGTCTTTGTGACGGGAGCACTTTTATCGTTCCTCTTGGCACAAAAATCATCTCCAGGGCCCAAACGCCGATGGCTGATGTATGCTTGCTCTCTTAGCTTTGCTCTCGGTTTTTTAACCAAAGGTGCCATGTCCATTGCCATTCCTGGCGGCGTTATGTTTCTGTGGGTGCTTATTTTTAACCGATGGTCAAAATTGCTGCCGTTGTACCTTCCCACAAGCTTGGTCCTGTTTCTTACCATTGCCACACCCTGGCATGTTCTTGTTGCTTTAAAAAATCCAGAATTCCTTTGGTTCTATTTTGTGAATGAACATGTGTTGAGATATTTGACAACAACCCACAATCGCTATGGGCCCATTTGGTATTTTATTCCCGTGATTCTGTTGGGGTTGCTTCCATGGACAGCCTTTTTGCCTCAAGCCATCAAGGATCTTGTGAGAAAATATCGTCAAGATAAACAAGCTTGGGAAGTTTTATCATATTTGTTCTTGTGGGCAGGACTTATCTTTGTCTTTTTTTCCATCTCCAGTTCAAAGCTTGTTCCCTATATTCTTCCCCTATTCCCAGCGCTGGCCTTAATAATGGGACGTTTTTTTGCGAGCATTCCTGGCACAGCCTTACAACCCATAAAGAAAAGTCTATGGGGATATTTAGGGCTTAATTTGTTTCTTGCCGGGGTTTTGTCATTTGTTCTCTTTGGAACAGACTTAGCTGAACCGGAACATTGGACGTACGCTTGCTTTGTCATCGGTGTGTGGATCCTCAGTGCATTAGTTGTGCCACTGCTTGGCAGGCTGAGAGGCGTGCGCGGTGTTTTTGAAGGCATGGTTGGAACGGCTGTTTGCTTTTTTATGATTGCAAGTGTTGCGGCGCCAACACTGCAAAAGCGTTCCATTAAACCCATTGCAGAGCAAATTAAGCAAAACTTTCCGCCCCATACGATTGTGGCTAATTACCATACCTATAACCAAGATCTTCCTGTATATCTCGATCGGACCATCAAGGTTGTGGGCTGGACGGGTGAGCTTCAATTTGGCATGGAGCAGGAAGACACATCGGATTGGATGTGGGATGAGGTGACTTTTTGGGAAAACTGGGCTAAAGAAGAAACAATGTGTATGGTAACCAATAAAGGTTACTACGAACAGATTAAGGAAAATCCCAATATTCATTTTTTACTTGTCACAGAGAATCAAGGTGATTATCTAGTCTGTAATCGCAAAAAGGATGCGCAATGAATTATCTGCCGCTGATACTATCTGGGGTATTCTTAAATGCCTTGGCCCAATTGCTTTTAAAGCAAGGAATGCTCAGGATTGGGCATTTTGAGTTTGTTGCAGTAAACATACTTCCAGTAGGGATCAAAGTTGCAAAGAGCCCGTTTATTGTTGGGGGAATTGCCTGCTACGTGTTAAGCGTTGTTATCTGGATCTTGGCACTGGCGCGTGTCGAAGTAAGCTATGCCTATCCCTTGCTGAGTGTAGGTTATATATTCACGGCTATTGCGGCTTATTACTTTTTGGGGGAGAATCTCTCTTGGATTCGAGTTTTTGGCATATTTACAATTATGTTGGGGGTTTATTGTGTCGCACGCACCTAAGAAAGTCCTAAAATCACCTTTAGAGGAACAGGATTTTCTTCCTTTTTCACGGCCGACAATCGATGAAGGGGCCATAGAGGAAGTTGTATCGTGCCTTCGATCGGGATGGATTACCACCGGACCACGGGTGCAGCAGTTTGAATCGGATCTTATGGCCTATGTAAAAGCGCCCCATGCCATTGCTGTTTCTTCGGGAACAGGAGCACTTTATATGGTTCTTAAGGCTCTGGGCCTTTCTGAAGGGGATGAAGTTATCACGACACCCTTCACCTTTATTGCAACCTTAAATGCCATTGAACTAGCGGGTGCTAAACCCGTACTGGTAGACATTGATCCCAAGACGTATAACTTGGATCTGCAACAGGTTGAAAAGGCAATTACGGATAAAACGCGTGTTATTTTGCCCGTTCACTTTGCCGGCCTTCCCGTGGATTTAGATCCTCTCTATGCTCTGGCGAATAAGAAAAACCTAGTTGTTCTAGAAGACGCGGCCCATGCCATCGGGACCCAATATAAGGGACGTCCTATCGGCAGCTTTGGTCATGTGCAAATCTTTAGTTTTCACCCCAATAAAACCATGACTACTGGTGAAGGGGGAGCCATTACTTTCCACGATGAAGTCCATAAGAAGACCATGGTGGGACAAAAGTTCCACGGGATCATGCAGGATGCTTGGGATCGCTTTACCAAGAAAGGCTCTCAGGCCTACGATGTGGCCTTTCCTGCCTTCAAGTTTAATATGATGGATATTCAGGCAGCCATTGGTATTCATCAGTTAAAGTCTTTGGACAGCTTTATCGAAAAGCGAACTAAACTGGCTCATGCTTATTTGGAAGCCATGGGGAATTGGGAAGAGTTTACCTTTACGCAAAAGCCAGCATTTGATTGTAAACACTCTTGGCATCTTTTTGCGCCACTCATCAATCCTGAAAAAGCTGGGATGGATCGTGATACTTTTATGGCAAAAATGAAAGAGCATAATATTGGGACAGGGCTCCATTACCAGCCAGCGCACTTGTTTTCCTATTACAAAAATAAGTACGGTTATAAGTGCGGAAGTTTTCCACAGACGGAAGATGTAGCGTCACGTATTGTAAGCCTTCCCCTATTTCCACTAATAACATCTGATGATCAAAAGCGTGTGGTCTCAACCATTGCAAAAATCTTTGGAAAGAAAGCCTAATGACATATTTATCCGTTGTTATCCCCGTTTATAATGAAGAAGAAAACCTGGAGAGTCTCTTTAAAAGGCTCACGGAGACCCTCGACAAACTAAAGAAACCATTCGAAATCATTTTTACCAATGATGGTAGCAAGGATCGTTCGGTGGAGATGTTGGTTGAGTTCCATAAAAAACGTCCTGAAAACGTCCGTGTTATAGACTTTAACGGAAACTTCGGACAACACATGGCCATTATTGCTGCCTTTGAGCGGGTCCGTGGAGAAGTCGTTGTTACCCTCGATGCAGATTTACAAAACCCACCTGAAGAGATTCCTAAGCTTTTGAAAGTAATTGACCAAGGCCACGACTATGTGGGCGGCTATCGAGATAGTCGTAAGGATAACTTTTTCCGAACTTGGGCCTCTAAGCTGGTCAACTTTGTGCGCGCCAGGATCACCGATATTAAGATGACAGATCAGGGCTGTATGTTACGGGCCTATCGTCGCCCTGTTGTTGATGAAATCGTCAAATCAGGAGAGACGTCCACATTTATTCCGGCACTTGCCTATAAGTTTTCTGGAAACCCCAGTGAAGTAGAAGTGGTCCATGCCGAGCGAGAAGCGGGTGAATCAAAATATAATCTGTATAAATTGGCACGCCTTAATTTTGATCTCATTACCGGATTTTCTCTAGTTCCTTTGCAGGTATTTACGCTGTTTGGACTTGTGACGGGCGCGTTTAGCTTTCTATTGGTGCTTTATATGTTAATCCGTCGGGTTATGGTTGGGCCCGAAGCAGAAGGGCTCTTTACCCTGTTTGCGATCCTTTATTTCCTCGTGAGTGTGGGAATTGTGGGAATAGGCATTATTGGTGAGTATGTGGGGCGTATTTTTAAAGCTGTTTCCTATCGTCCAAGATTCTTAATTAAAGAGGTCTATGAAAAAACGGATGTCTAAGCCGAGAATTCTTCTGTTTTCCTATAGCGACTTGGGTTATCGGGCCATCGAATTCCTCCATAGTCGTGGCCATAATGTGGTTGGGTTATTTACCCACGAAAACAATCCAGCCGAATTTCCATGGTATCGAACACCTGATACTTTTGCCCGTGAACATGGCATCCCAGTTTATACTCCGGGAAAGTTAAATACTGAGGAATGGATTGAAAAAGTTAGAGCAATAAAGCCTGATTTGATTTTTTCAATATATTACAGAAATATGATCCCCACGAAGATTTTAGATATTCCCTCCCTTGGATCTTACAATATGCATGGATCTTATTTGCCCCAAATTCGTGGATGTGCTCCTACAAATTGGGCGTTAGCTATTGGAGCAACAGAAACTGGTGCAACGCTGCATCATATGACGGCTGGGGCAGATGCAGGCGATATTGTGGATCAGGAAAAAGTCTTGATTGATCCAGAGGAAAATGGGAAAGAACTTTTCTTTAAAGTCTCTGATGCGGCCATGAAAGTTCTCGATCGACAAATTGATAAACTTTGTGCGGGCACAGCGCCTCGCACTAAGCAAGATGAATCTCAGGCGACTTATTATGGACGTCGCAAGCCAGAAGATGGTCAGATTAATTGGTCAAAGACGGCTGTGGAGGCCTTTAATCTTGTACGTGCTGTAGCGTACCCTTATCCGGGTGCTTTTACAGACATTGAGGGAAAAAGATTGATGATTTGGTGGGGTAAGCCTAAAGAGGGTGGAAGTTCTAACTCTTTGATCCCAGGACAGATTGCATCTTTGTCTCCTCTCACCATTGCAACTTCAGAAGGTGTTTTGGAAATAAATTCGTCTTCTTGGGTTGATCCAACGGACACAAGCCACTATGTTGATCCACCAGTGCTCAAGATTGGGCAAATTATTGAGCAGATAGGCCATGCGGCGTAAAATTTAGGGGAATAATTGATGAGCCTTAATGTATTAATTCTTGGCGTTAACGGTTTCATAGGAAACAGCTTAACAGAGCAGATTTTAAAGAAAACATCCTGGAATGTTTATGGGATGGATATGGCTGCCGATAAGCTTGGGAACTCCATTAATAATGAGCGCTTCCATTTTGTTGAAGGGGACATTACCATCAACAAGGAATGGATTGAATATCACATCAAAAAGTGTGATGTAATTCTGCCGCTCGTGGCGATCGCGACACCTGCCCTTTATGTTAAAGAGCCTCTCCGGGTTTTTGAGTTGGACTTTGAGGCCAATCTGGAAATTATCCGCAAGTGCGTTCAGTATAAAAAGCGGGTTATTTTCCCCTCGACTTCTGAAGTATATGGTATGTCAGCAGATGCTGAGTTTGATGAAGAAACCAGCAATTGCGTGCTTGGTCCCATCAATAAGCAACGCTGGATTTACTCTTGTTCTAAACAGCTCCTGGACCGCGTTATTTATGCGTACGGTTTTGAGCAGGGCCTAGATTATACCTTGATCCGTCCCTTCAATTGGATTGGGCCTAAGTTGGATAATATTTATGAGCCTAAAGAAGGAAGCTCCCGTGTGTTGACTCAGTTTATCAGCAATGTTCTTCATGGGAAGGATATCAAACTGGTGGACGGTGGGACACAGCGTCGTTCCTTCACGTATATTGACGATGGGATTGATGCCCTATTGAAAATTATAGAAAACAAAGATGGATGTGCTTCCCAAAAGATTTTCAATTTGGGGAATCCTAAGAACGATATGTCCATTGCAGAACTTGCCCAGATGACAGTGGATTTGATCAAAGAGTTTCCTAAGTATCGTGAGAAAGCCGAGAAAGTGTCAATTGTCCCCATTAGCTCTGGAGAGTACTACGGAAAACATTATCAAGATATTATGACACGTGTTCCCTCCATTGAGATGGCTGAAAAGCATTTGGGTTGGACTCCAACGGTGGATCTTGAGACAGCATTGCGCAAGACACTGACCTATCATCTGAGCCACCCAGGTGAAGAACTGGAACAGGAAGCCGCCTAGATATGGCAAAGACAACTCTTGCCATCAAGGTAGACGTCGATACAGACCGTGGAACAAAAAAAGGGGTGCCAAATCTTCTGGCGCTCTTTAGGGAACTTAAAGTTCCGGCCTCTTTTCTGTTTACATTGGGTCCTGATACAACGGGGAAAGCCATCAAGCGCGTTTTTCGGCCAGGATTCTTTAAAAAAGTAAAAAGAACAAGTGTTGTCAGCCATTATGGCATCAAAACACTGATGCATGGAACTTTGTTGCCCTCCCCTCATATTGGCAGGCGACATGACACGTTAATGAGATCGGTTCAAAAGGCTGGCTTTGAAGTGGGGATCCACTGCTACGATCACATTCGCTGGCAAGATGAACTCCATACCATGACAGAGGATGAAGTATCAGAGGAATTTCGCAAGGCAAAGCAGGAATTTCTACGTGTTTTTCGTCGACCGGCCAGAACAGCAGGTGCGGCGGGCTGGCAGGCCAATACCTATAGTCTCCGCGCCTATGACGAGGCCAAGCTTCTATATGCCAGTGATGCTAGAGGCAGCTACCCTTTCTTTCCAAAGATTGATGGCACTCTTTTTAAGACGCTTCAGATTCCAACGACAATGCCCACATTGGACGAAATCCTGGGCCGAGATGAGTACAAAGGTATTGCATTAGAAGAGGCTTTTCTCAAGGCTATTCAGCCAGGGAAGCTAAATGTCTTCACAATTCATGCAGAACTAGAAGGCATGAAGTTCATTCCGTTTCTGAAAAAATTCATTGAACAAGCCCAAGATCAAAAGGTAGAGATCGTTTCTTTGCCTCAAGTGGCCACTGACCTTTTGAAAAACAAAGAGAAGATCCCTGTTTGTGAATTGGAACTTGGGTTTGCCGATGGCCGATCGGGAACCTTGGCCGTTCAAGGGCCGTAAAGGCGCGTTTTCATCACTTTACATCTGGGATTCAATATCTTTTCTCATGGGGATCGCATTCTGAACCCCGATCTTCTGACAAGTCAAAGCTCCGGCCACATTGGCCCAGTTGATAGCATCCGCTAGAGTTTTCCCTTCATCCAGGGCGGCGGCGAGCGCGCCCACGAACGTATCCCCTGCCCCCGTTGTATCAACGGGATTCACTTTCATGGCGTCTACTTGTATGACATTGCCATTATCATAGGCAGTGGTGCCCTCGGCGCCCTTTGTCACAATACACGTTATGCCATAGCTATCACTGATGGACTTTGCAACGCCTTGGTTGGTTGGCGTAAGATTCAGGGATTTGGCAAGCATCTGGGTTTCGATTTCATTAACCACCAAGATGTCCAGGCATTTTAGGATCTCAGGGGGCACCGCTTGTGCAGGGGCAAGGTTCAATATGTTTCGGCATCCACATCCAAAGGCCCGTTGAATAAGTTTCCAGTTTTCCTCTGCAGGAACTTCCATCTGAAATAACAGAATGGTATTAGCAGTGAGCAAATCATTGGGAACAGAAGAGGCCTTAGCATCCAAATTAGCGCCACTGGCAACGGTAATAAGATTTTCGGCATTCTGATCCACTGAAATACTGGCACAGCCTGTGCGCTTTGAAGATGTGGCAATCCCATCTGTGTTCACATTGGCACTTCCTAGGGAGTCAAAAAGCAGCTTGGCAAATCCATCTTTCCCCACAGCTCCAAACATATGGACCTGAGCACCGGATCTTGCAGCGGCTACGGCCTGATTGGCTCCCTTCCCCCCTGGGATCAGGTGATACTCTTTCCCCAGCACTGTCTCACCCGGCCTGGGGAGCGTTGCTACGGGCATAATCATGTCCACGTTAAGAGAGCCAAATACGATAATCATTGTTTGCCTTAGTTATTTGTTGCTGAATTCATAGTTTGCTTTAGTTATTCGTTGTTGTTTTTGTACGATTAAAAAGGGGCAAGTTCAAGATGGAGATATAAACTTCTCAGACTTTTGTACTTCTAAATTGGATTAATGAGATCGGGCATAATCAACGAATAACCCGAATCTCTGCCTTTGTTTTCAATTTCCCCCAGGCCTTGTCAGCCGTGAGAATGGGGGCTTTTTCCATAAGGCCTAGGCCGATACAGGCGCGATCTCCCAACGAAAGTCCAAATTCTTTCGTGTCATTAAAAAGGGTGCCACATAAATAGGCCTGTTTTTCCGTAAAGGGGATGATCTGTACAATAAGTTCCGACAGGATTTCTGTGATGGATTTAAGGGGCATTCCTTTAGACAGAAGGACCTTCACCACTTCCGAAACATTGACCGAGGACATTGTGCTAGAAGATAAATATTTTTCTACGACAGATGATCCTGGCTCGTTATTAATTAAGGCCAAGAGGGTAGAGCTATCATATATCACCCTACTCACCTCTCAGACCCTCTTTTCTGTCGTCCAACAGTTTTTGAACCAAGCTCTCATTGGTCGGATTAAATTTTTTCACCAAATTTCGTGCGCGTAACAGCGACTCCTTTAGGGGGACCATTTTTATTTCACCTTCCTGAAGTTTTAACACAATTTCTTCTCCGATTTCTATCTGTAGCTCTTTACGAAAAAACGCAGGAATAACGATCCGGCCTCCTTCCCCAATTTTTGCTCTATAGGTCTTCATTGTCATTTCCCCATTGTATGACATATGCTATAAACATGACATATTTAGAAATAATGTCAATGGCGTATTTGGAAAAGTCCTACTAAATGATTCATCATTACTTTGCTTCCGTCTTCGCTGCGCTATTGCGGACAGGCCGCTACGATGTGACAGCTGACTACGACGTGATTTTGAACCTTCTCAATCATTTTTTATGGATCCCGCGCTCATAAGGAATTCTAGGGGCGCGCCTACGGCTTGCCCATAATTACTAATGGCCGGGAAGACGGCTTTGGACGTGGATCCCAGACTAGGAAGCGCGCCTACGGCTTGCCCATAATTCCTAATGGCCGGAATGACGGGCTTTGGCTGAATGACGAGCTTTGATCGTGTGTAGCAGACTGCAATGTTGCCCGATTTCTGTCTTCTCGGAGCCTAGCAGAGCACTTCATAGCCATTCGCATTCTCCCGTCTTCCCGGAGCCTAGGAACTCTAGGCGAAACGGCGTCTTAAGCCGGTGAGACCTAGAGTGAGTTGGCATCGCGGGATCCATCTTTCAGAAATCAGAAAACATATTCCAAACCAGGCCTTGTCATATTGCAGCAATGCAAAGTAAGGACTTGTCATCTCACCAGCATTGATATGACTATAGCAGTCGCTTTCTAAACGCCAGCTGATTCTAATCCGATCCCGTCCAGTTTTGCGGAAAACCCAACTTCTTCCAATACCCGTCGGAACGTTTTGCGCCAGTAACTTCCTCTTCTGTCATTACTGTCACGTCCGTGGGGTTCATGAAAGAAACCTACAGCATCTCCAGTTCCGATTGCTGTGTCAGCTTCAAAAACGATGGTTCGTCTTGAGCCACTGGTTCTGCCTCTCATATCAATTCTTGCACCAAGTTTTTTCATAAGACTAAGCGCATCAGAATATTCAAAGGTCGCTGCTTGAAAGAAGTTTCTTACGTCATCCTGATATCTTTCAAAGAAAGTAGACGATCCGCTAGCTTCTTCACCCTTCACACTTACAACTTTTTTGGCTTTAAGTTGAACTTCTAGTGAGGCTTTAAGATCAAATGGTTCCGTGTCAGTTTCTGCATCATCTAAAACGTTTAACTTTTTCTTCACTTCTTTAGAAGATTCCACGAGCACAACGGTTTCTTTTTTAGAAGAGTCTACGAGCACAATGGTTTCTTCTGCAACCACTTCATCTTTTTGTATAGGTTCGCGATTTTTTTCCACTATCTCGACGGCATTTTGGGCTGTTTCAAGCACGAGTGTTCGCATGGAATCATGAAGCATCTGTTGTTCATTCCATTGTTCAATAAAACTTTCGTACTCTTCCAGTTCTTTTAGCTTATCTTTTCTTTCTTTTTTTATTTTCGCAATTTGGAGTTTTTTCTCGTCACTTGAAAGTTTCTCGTCATTATTTGTGTATATTAATAGAGTGTTAACATATTTTTCGCTTAACCTAAGTTTATAAATTTCTTCCTGCGTCTTTTTGTTATTTTTTAGATCGTTATAAGCATCCCAAAAACTACTGATGGCATTACACGTCTTGTGCAGAGGGCCCAAAGTCTCCGAGCTATAGATAAGGTCAACGTTTTGGCAGAAAACAGAACTTGCGTTTATCGAGAATGGGTGAAGAAAATTACATTCATTGTCATTGAAATTTGCATAACAATCTTTTGTAGCCTCATCAATACCGGAAAGTATTCTCTTAATTTTTATTGTAACAAGACCATCTTCGCTTCTACCCATATCAACTTTATCTCTGCAAAGAAGCGTACTGCTTGAATAGATATTTGACAAAATGCCGTCTACTTCTGAAAGATAGCGGCTCTCATTAATTCTGCTGTCTGGTGCTAGCAGCTGTGTCTTTCTATGTGCGTTATTTTTAGAGCTTCTGATATGAAGCTTTAGGCGATCTGTTGCTCGATCGGCCTCGTCTATTAGAGCAATAGTTAAATGAACATTTAGGGAAAATAGCAATTCATCATATTTTTGTTGAAGAATTGGATTATGACGACATTTCAGCGCAAGACTTGTATAAATTGCCATCTTCCTAAGAATCTTAAGATCATCCTTAATACCTACCTCGATAAGGGAGTATTCAGCGCCGGCATTATGTTGAAACAGTTCAGCTATCTCGTCGCTTGCTTGCCGAAAAGCCTCTTTATCTGCGTCACTAAGACTTGCAGACTCTTTATCCGGTTCACTAAGGTTTGCCTCCTCTTTTTGATGACATTCTTGAAGAAACTTCACTGTGCCAAGGAGGTACTCATTATATTCCACCCTCGCTCTTAAAATTGCATCTGCCCGTTTGAGGTGTCCGTCACCTTCTATGGCTGTGGAAAAAAGAGGGTCTTCAGGTTTTGCAGAGGTTTCCTGTACACAAGTGAAGGAACCGATAATTGTAATTATTAAAAAAAATAGTGCAGATACTTCGCTTTTCATCTGACGTTAATACTCCAAAAGTAAATAAAAAGTAACTTTAATTAAATTCAGTATTACGTATATAAACATAAACAGTATAGAAAATACAAGAAAATTATATAATTTTGAGGGGAGCGTTTCAAAATAGAGGGTATTTAGGGTTAAACTATCCGGAGGTCATTACGGATCAGTTGGACAGCAAATCGTGGAGCTCAGAATTGTTTTTGATGACGAAGAACTTATGGTCGTGGGAATACACTTCTACTGCTTTGAATATTCTTTGAGTCTTCGTTTGGTCATAGTTCCAGATCCACTTTAGAAATTTCCAGGTAAGCCTTTCGGGGCAATGTACTGGGATATCTGAGCGTGGGGTTTTCCGGTGGACAATTCTGCGCTTAATGACGCGCCATAGGCATTTATATCGTGGCACATTCAGGAAGATAATAATATCTGCCTCGGGAAACGTAATATCGGCCCTTGAGACATGACTGCCGTCCATGATCCATGTTTTTTGAGATACGAGTTTTTTCAAGTGGATACGCCATTCTGCATCTGTTGGTTCAACCCACCCAGGCTTCCAGTACTCTACATCTAGGTGGGCAACAGGTAATTTAAGAATTTTGTGAAGTTTGCGGGCTGTTGTTGACTTTCCGCTTCCCGCACATCCTAGGACATAAATGCGTTTTGCATTGGATAAACTGGGTATTTCGTGGGGTTTCATTCTTAAAAATCCTTCCACAGGTAGCAAAGTTCTGTATGCACTTTCCTTCCTATTTTTGGATTTAAAGTAACCTCAGAACGAATCCCTCCTTGGGACTCATAAAATTTCTGAGCCTTTGCGTTCTCTTCTAAGGCTAAAGTGTAAAAACTTGAATAATTATGATTTTTAAACCAGTCTTTCCCGGCATCCATTAAGGTTTTCCCGATGTTTTGTCTTTGGTAAGAAACAAGGATATAGATGGCATAAAGCTCACCTGGGGCAAGGTGTTTTAAGTCTCTTGCAGGACCGACATCTATAAAGCCAACAACTTTATCTTGAGCCATAGCCACAAAACATTGTTGGGTCCCTTTTTCGAGAATCTTTTCTCGGAAAGGGCGTAGCTTTGCAAAAGTCATTCGTTTCAGAATTGCAGAGTCTATATAATCTTCGTATGTCGATTGCCAACCAGCTATATGAGCCTTAACAATACCGTCAATATCTTTAGAATTAGCTGGACGAACAGTGATCGCTGTCATTTAGTCACCAGAGGCTTTCTCCAGTTTGGGCTTTGGTTGCTCTGTAACTTCCGGTGCTTCCAAAGTCCGTGGCGTATTTGTCAGCGTTGGAATATCGTCTATAGAGTTAGATTCTGCCGTGGCGCCTAAATCTTTGAATTTCCGGGCGCTGACCAGGACGCGCCGTTCCATGGTGCCAACGGTTTGGTTATAGGATTCGACGGCGCCGCCGAGACTGCGACCCAGACGACCCATATGATTTCCCATATCGGAAAGGCGCTTATAAAGTTCTTTGCCCAGTTCGCTTATTTCCCGGGCATTGTCTTCAAGGCGTTCTTGGCGCCAGCCATAAGAGGCCGCGCGCAAAAGACTTATCAATGTTGTGGGCGTCGCAATAATTACCCGTTGCTCTACGCCTACCTCAATAAGGGTAGGGTCCTGTTCCAGAGCTGCACTGAAGAAGGGTTCACCGGGCAGAAAGAGCACCACAAACTCAGGACTTTCCTCAAACTGATCCCAATAGGCTCGCGAACTGAGGGCGGTAATGTGCGTTCGAATTTGACGCACATGATTTTTCATGGCCTGAAGACGTACTCCATCATCATCGGCTTCAATGGCCTCAAGGTACGCTGATAGAGGAGCCTTTGCATCGATGATTATCTTTTTGCCGCCGGGCATATTGACTACCATATCGGGGCGGAGGCGTTTGTCCTCATCATGTACTGTAACCTGTTCCACAAAGTCACAATGGGCTTGCATGCCAGCCATTTCAACGACTCGACGTAGCTGCATCTCTCCCCAGCGGCCTCGGACATGAGGCGTACGGAGGGCCTTTACGAGATTAGAAGTCTCAGAACGTAATTCTTTTTGGCTTAACAGAAGATCATGTACCTGTTGCTTAAGGCCTGCGTAGGCCCCTACTCGAGCTTTTTCCAGATCTTGAATCTTGGTATCCACATTCTTGAGGCTTTCTTTCATGGGCGTCATCATTTCGCTGATGGAGTTTTGACGTAGCTTCAAATCTGATTGGGCTTGGGTTTGAAATTTTTCCAGGGTGGTTTTCGCCAAATCCATAAAAGATTGATTGTTTTTTTGTAGCGCGTCAGCTGAAAGGGCCCGGAAAGTGTCGCTTAGATGCTTTTGGTTTTCTTGAAATTGAGTTGTTTTTGCTTCTGCTTCAAATTTTGAGCGAGACTCTTCGAGCAATTTTTCCCTCAGTTCCGCTGTCTGTTTAGAAAAATACCGCTGTTGCCAAAAATAGGCCCCAGCCAATAAAAGTATCGTTATAATTCCGATAGTTAGAAGAATATTCCCCAAAAATAGGTCCATGTTGCATAGTATCCCTTTTAAAGATGCACTTTATCGTCTATTAACATAGGCAACGAGGACAGGATAGTCCTCTCTCGCAATAGATAAAACGAGGTCTTAATGGTTTTTCTTCAAGCGTGTCTCGGAATCACGACCATATTTACATTTTGCTGGCTTATCAGTGAAAAAAGAAAGCAAGTTGATATAAAAGCTGCTCTCATCGGATTGGCGGTGCAAGTTTTGGTTGCAGTAATCATTTCTGAGGTGGGCTTTATAAGAGCAGCATTTTTTTGGCTAGGCGATCTAGTTTTGGTTTTAAAAGAGGCGACACTCCAAGGAACCAGCTTCGTGTTTGGCTATATTGGCGGGGGGGAACATCCCTTTAATTTGAGAGAAGACGGTGCCAACACCTTTAGCCTTACTTTTCAGGCACTTCCCATGGTCTTTGTTGTCAGTGCTCTCTCCATGCTTTTGTTCTATTGGGGGATTTTGCCGGCTGTCGTGAGAGGGCTCTCGTGGGCTCTTCGAAGGACTCTCAATATCGGGGGCGCGTTGGGCGTTTGTGCTGCCGCAAAAGTATTCCTAGGACAAATGGAAGCGCCGCTTCTTATCCGCCCCTACATGAAAAGTCTTTCCAGGAGTGAGCTTTTTACGGTCATGACCCTTGGCATGGCAACCACATCTGGAACCGTTATGGCTCTCTATGCGACCATCCTAGAAACCGTCATTCCAAATGTGCTGGCTCATATTATCACGGCTTCAATCATCAGTATTCCAGCGGCCATTACGATTTCTAGGATTTTGGTTCCCCAAGTAGGCGAGCCAACCTCAGGAAAGCTGGTCATGCCTTATGAATTCAATAATTCCATGGATGCCCTGTCCAAAGGAACGGTAGATGGTATTCGCCTCTTCATTAACATTGTGGCTATGTTAATTGTCTTTGTGGCATTGGTAGCTTTGGTAAACAAAGTATTGGGATGTTTGCCTCAAGTCTATGGTGAAGATATAAACCTACAAAGAATTCTAGGAACTGTCTTAGCCCCTATTACTTGGCTTATGGGGATTCCGTGGGAAGAAGCCAAAGTGGCCGCCAGTCTTTTGGGCACCAAAACAATTTTGAATGAAATATACGCATTCGTAGAGCTTTCTCGACTTCCCGAAGGAGCTATTACCTCTCATACGCGTCTTATCATGCTGTATGCCCTTTGCGGTTTTGCCAACTTGTCCAGTTTAGGGATACAGATTGGGGGCTTGGGGGTCATAGCACCTGAAAGACGGAACGATGTCATTTCTCTGGGATTTAAGGCAATCTTGGCAGGTTCCTTGTCCACCATACTCAGTGGAACAATTATCGGGCTTCTTGCCGTATTTCATTAAAAGGATTGCCATGGCCGTGCCGCAAGAAGTTGAAGGAACTCCTTATATCCAAGACCTAAATGATGCACAGAAGCTGGCGGTGGAAACCACCGAGGGGCCTCTGTTGGTTTTAGCGGGCGCTGGAACTGGCAAAACCCGCGTTCTCACCACACGGCTTTCCCATATTCTTTTTCTTCAAAAAGCCTGGGCTTCTCAAGTTCTCGCCGTTACCTTCACCAACAAAGCCGCCCACGAGATGCGGGAACGTATTAGCCGAATTCTGGGGCGTGGTGTAGAAGGCTTGTGGCTTGGCACCTTTCATTCCATTTGTACGCGCATACTAAGGCGCCATGCCGAGCTTTTAGGGTTACATCCTTCTTTTACCATCCTGGATACGGATGATCAGTTACGGCTGATAAAACAGATTCTTCAAGCCTCAAATATTGATGATAAGAAAACGCCAGCCCGAGGGTACCTGGGGGCCATTAGCCGTTGGAAAGATAAAGGCCTGCGCCCCAATCAAGTTTCAACACCAGAGCTGGGCCATAATTCTCTTCCGCGTGTTCTTGAAATCTATGTCCAATACCAAGAGCGTTTAAAAACTCTGAATGCCGTAGATTTTGGAGACTTGCTTCTCCACTGTATAACGCTTTTTCTCGAAAATCCTGACATCTTGGAAACCTATCAAGATCAATTCCAATATATACTGGTGGATGAGTATCAAGATACGAACGTTGCCCAATATCTTTGGCTAAGACTTTTGGCTAAAAAAACACACAATATTTGCTGCGTCGGAGACGACGATCAATCAATATATGGTTGGCGTGGAGCAGAAGTAGGCAACATATTGAAATTTGAGAAGGATTTTCCAGGGGCAAAGATTGTTCGACTTGAACAAAATTATAGGTCAACTACACAGATTTTAGGGGCGGCCTCGGGACTCATTTCTCAGAATAAGGGGCGCTTGGGGAAAACCCTTTGGACAGATGTAAAAGAAGGTGAGCCAGTTCTTATTAAATGCTTGTGGGATGGACAAGAAGAAGCCCGGTGGGTGGGTGAAGAAATTGAGGCCATGCATGTAAAGAAGCATGCGCTTTCTGAAATGGCTATCTTAGTGCGTGCAGGATTCCAGACCCGTGAGTTTGAAGAGCGGTTTTTGACGTTGGGTGTCCCTTATAGGGTTGTGGGAGGCCTCCGCTTTTATGAGCGCATGGAAATTAGAGATGCCCTCGCCTATTTGCGGATCGTGACCCATCGCCAGGATAGCCTTGCCTTAGAGCGTATTATTAACACTCCAAAACGTGGCATTGGCCCTACGACGGTCAAGTCTCTCCATGAGGTTGCCCGGGATATGGGTATAAGCTTGTCAGAAGCCGCTCATCATGCTTGCAGAACCGGCCTAGTCAAGGGAAAAACCGGCGAAACTTTATCCCGATTGCTGCAGGATATAGATCGTTGGCGGAGTCTTTTGGACTCACAGGAACATACAGAGGTTGCGAAGATCATCCTCGATGAGTCTGGCTATACCAATATGTGGAAAACCGATAAGTCCCCTGATGCACCTGGACGCTTGGAAAACCTTAAAGAACTTATCGCAGCCTTGGGCGAGTTTGAGAATTTGCCAGGGTTTCTCGAGCACATCAGTCTGGTTATGGACAGTGTTACGAGCACACAAGATGACATGGTGACCATTATGACGGTCCACAGTGCCAAAGGTCTTGAATTTGAGACAGTCTTCCTGGCAGGCTGGGAAGAAGGGATCTTTCCCCATCAAAAGGCCATGAATGAATCAGGCATAGCTGGACTTGAAGAAGAGCGCCGTCTGGCCTATGTGGGCCTAACCAGGGCAAAAAAACGGGCCATTATAACCTGTGCGTCCCGGCGTCGCATGTATAATCAATGGCAAACCAGCCTCCCCTCCCGCTTTCTGAAAGAAATTCCAGAAGAATTTTCCTTGATGGAAAATGTTCAAACCCAGTACTCGCCTATGTCAGAGAGCTGGGGATCGACAACAGAGGACTATGTTCCAAAACCGAAGTTTAAGAGTGTAAGTCGTAAACTTTCAGCCCCAGCAGCGGACAGTCGGGTGGGTGAACGTGTTTTCCATCAAAAGTTTGGCTATGGGAAAATTATGCGTGTTGAAGGTGAATATGTCTCCGTTAACTTTGAAGCTGCGGGGATCAAGAAAGTTGTTTCCCAGTTTCTGGAAAAAACATGAGTCTTTTACAGCTGACTTTTGAACTTCTAGCCGAAAATCACAACCATATTGAACAAGTCCTCGAACCCCATATTATATCAATATCTAGTTTCGAAATTCCAGAGACCCTCAACATATGGTCTCTAGATGCCTTTTTTCAGGAACCTTCCAAGGGCCAGATTTTAGAAATTTTGGAGGCTGAATCCATTTCAGACTTCACCGTAAAAGTTGTACCGGATGTTAATTGGCTCCAGGAATCCTATAAAAGCTTTCCGCCCCTGACCATTGGAGATTATTTCATCTATGGATCCCACTATGAAGGGGATCTACCAAATGACAAACTTGCAATTATCTTGAATGCAGCCACTGCTTTTGGATCGGGAGAGCATCCAACAACAGCGGGTTGCCTCCAGTTTTTAAGTAATCTGAAAGACGAGATAAAAGTCGAAAGGCCTTTAGATATGGGTTGTGGCTCGGGAATTTTAGCCATAGCTATAGCGAAAGCTTGGAGCTCTAAGGTAATTGCGTGTGATATAGATCCCGAATCCGTCCGCATGACAGAGCAAAATGCCGTCGAGAATGATGTGGAAAATCTGATCCAGACTTTTGAAAGCAACGGCTATGACAATCCCCTTCTCCGAGAGGAGGCACCCTTTGACTTGATTGTTTCAAATATTTTGGCAAAGCCGCTCATAGAAATGGCTTCGGGGCTTTCAGCCAGTTTGGCACCAAACGGATTAGCCATATTGTCTGGCTTGTTAGAATCTCAGATGAAAGGTGTCACGGCTGCCCATGAGGCAGAGGGAGTAATGTTGGTTGAATCCATCTTCAAAGAGGGTTGGGCGACTCTTCTTATGAAACAGACTTAAGGGGTGGTTTACTGTGCTTGAGCATGGGGCCTGAATCCCCTTCCTTAAAATGTTTGCGACATGTGGCCACATAGAGTTCATTCCCCCCTACTTCCACTTGGGCGCCTTCTTGAACCTTTTTACCAGATTCACTGACACGCATGTTCATGGTGGCTTTGCGTCCACAATGACAGATGGTTTTGATTTCTGTAATATCTTCTGCAAGGGCCAATAAGTAATGGCTTCCCTCAAAAGTCTCGCCTTTAAAGTCGGTTCGGAGTCCATAAGTGAGAATAGGCATGCCAAAAGTATCTACGATATCTGTTAACTGATGGACTTGATCTTTGCTAAGGAACTGGGCCTCGTCTACAAGAACACACTTAATGGATCGTGTTTGGCACTGTTCAGATACGTAGTCAAAGAAATCAAAATCTTTACCAAAGGGGACCGCTTTTGAATCCAGACCAATCCTAGATGTAATGGTGCCGACTTCATATCGATCATCTAATATAGGGATAAACATAATTGTTTCCATGCCGCGTTCATTATAGTTATAGCTAGATTGAAGGAGAACTGTGGTTTTTCCTGCGTTCATTGCCGAATAATAAAAGTGTAATTTTGCCATGGATTGCCCTAATGCGTTAATGCTGTATGCAGACTTTCATACCCTATTGAAGCAGAGGCGTAAACGATTTTTATGCTGTTTTGGATGCCCTTTTCCATGGTGGCATTAGGACGATAATTTCTTTGTAAACGGGGCAGTTAGAGGCATGGGCCCCAGGAAGATAGCCTAAACTCATCAAGAATTCTCCCACAATTTCGGGGCCGGTAAAGAAAAATGTCTTTTTAAAAAGCTTCACCCATTCGTCTTTTGAGAGGGGATGATTGGTCAAAAGCCAATTAGAAAAAGAACCATGAGTCTTCGCCAAATCCAGGATCGTTCGGGCGTTCTTGATGGTTGCTTCAATTTTGAGGCGATTCCGGATAATGCCAGCATCCTGCATAAGCCTATCCATGTCCCCTCCTCCAAATTTAGCCACGACCCCGGGATCAAAGCCCTGAAAGGCCTCAAAGAAATTCTGACGTTTTTTAAGAATGGTGCTCCAGGAAAGGCCTGCTTGGAAGATTTCTAGACAAAGGCGCTCAAATAGAACCGAATCGTCAGTGATGGGGAATCCGTACTCCTTATCGTGATAAGGGCCATGAAGTGGATCGTTCTGGGCAATTTGGCAATAGGAAGACATGTATCAGTTCCGGAATGAGATGATATCAGATTCAATGATGAAGTAGACACAGAACCAAGCGACGGCTGAGACAAGCGTGGTGATCAATAGCTTCAACTTAAGTTGCGGCTTTTTGGGAGCACTGTCAGCAAACCCAGGTGTGGGCTTTTCTTCAACTTGAATGCCCCAGGGGAGCACCATGAAAAAGGTAAGCCACCAAAGCATTTGATAGACGACGATGCCAGTTACGATATTCACAAAATTATCTCCAAATGAAATCTGTGCCCAGCATACATAAGCTAGATGAAAATGTTAGGGGTTATTTGGGAGTCTTTTCCTCTAACTCGACCAAAACACCGCAAAAGTCTTTCGGATGAAGAAAGAGAACGGGGTTGCCCTGGGCGCCAATCTTAGATTCCCCGTCACCCAGTACTTCCTTGCCGGTTTCCTGAAGAGAGGCTACCGTTTTTGCAAGATCTGGTTCTACAAAGCAAATGTGATGCAAGCCTCCTTGAGGATGGCGTTGGAGAAAGTTACTGAGGGGCGATGTGTCTCCTAGTGGTTCCAAGAATTCGATTTTGGTATTCTCATATTCCAGAAAGGCCACGCGGACGCCATGATCGGGCAGCTCTTTTGGCTCAGAGGCCGTGCCTTGAAAGCTTTCTTGGTATATTCGGAGGGCTTCTTTGAGATCGGGCACTGCGATGGCGATATGGTCAATGCGTCTGGACATGGGCTTAGTTTATGCGCACAACGTGGACTTCGGTGAGGGGCTTTTTGCCCAGGCGTTGGTTGACGGCCCGTCGTAAGGCAACGCGCGTGGCTTCTTCTATGGCTGAGTCCCTTTCCCTTTTATGGGGCGGCAGTTCGTCTAAGCTTCTAGAAATTTCTCGTACAATGTCTGTATAGAGGCGTTTAGCCCTTTCTTCTGTCTCCGTTTCACTGATAACACCATGGAGGGTGATCTGGGGATCTTCAGCTAGTTCTTCTTGGCGGTCGAACACAAGGGTGACAACGGCGGTGCCGTGGACCGACATACGCTTTCGTTCTCGGAGGACCAGGCTATTGGATGACACCAGAACGCTGCCATCTAAGGCCAGTTGTCCAGCTGTCACTTGATCAATGATTTTGGTTTCACCAGGGGCTAGTTTCACCACGGATCCATTGCAGGGAACGATGGCATTTTTGATGCCGCATTCTTCCGCAAAACGGGCATGCTCTCGCAAGTGGCGGGGTTCTCCATGGACTGGGATGGCAACCTTTGGTTTGATCCATTCGTACATTTCGCGCAATTCATCTCGAGCCGGATGACCGGAGACGTGGATTTTCGTTTTGCCCAGCAGCTTATTTTGAACCACAATTTCAGCCCCCAAACGAACCAGCGTGTTCATAAGGGCAGAGATGCGTTTTTCGTTGCCAGGGATGATGCGAGAGGAAAATATAACCACATCGCCATGTTCAATATGAAACGATCGGTGTTGCTGATGGGCTATGCGATTTAAAGCGGCCCGGGACTCTCCTTGGCTGCCTGTTGAAATAAGAACCAGCTTATCTCTTGGCACGCTTTGTGCTTCTTGGTGAGAGATAAAGGGGGCAACATTTTTCAGATAGCCCAAAGAGCGTGCGGCATAGTTCATTCTGTCAAGGGAGCGTCCCACGAGCGTCACCTTACGGCCCAGTTTTTGGGCTGCTGTGGCAATGCTTTCTAGGCGGGCCACGTTAGAGGCAAAGGACGCAACCACAATCATAGAGTCTTTGTAGCGTCCCATGACGTCTATGAGTCCTTCTTGCACTTCGCCCTCTGAGCCCGAATTATCTGGCTCAAATACATTGGTTGAATCACAGACCATGGCCAAGACGCCCTCTTTGCCAAGTTTGCGTAGGGCTTTTTCATCGGGCTGTGAGCCGATGATAGGATCTGGATCAAGTTTCCAATCACCCGTATGAAGCACGGTTCCCAGTGGGGTTTTGATGGCAACGCCATTGGGCTCTGGAATAGAGTGAGTCAAAGTAATTAGATTGATATTAAAGGGCCCGATATCGACAGTTCCGGATAAGGGTATTTCGATAATTTTTGCCTTTTTCAAGAGGCCAACATCATCAAGTTTTCTGCGGACAAGATCCACCGTGAATGGCGTTGCATAGATGGGACACTGGAGATACTTCCACAAATAAGGAACGGCGCCAATGTGATCTTCGTGGGCATGGGTTAATAACAGCCCGGCCAGATCATCTTTTCGATCGATGATAAACTCTGGATCTGGCGTAAAGACTTCGACGCCCAGGGCTTCTCCAAAGGTAACGCCCAAATCGACCATCAGCCATTTGCCGTCATAACCGTACAGATTAAGGTTCATGCCAATTTCATTGCAACCACCGAGGGGCACAAACAAAAAGTCTTTTGGAGAGGGATTAAATTCAGTCATATATGTTTCAGTTTTATTCTTCTTTTAATGTTTACCACGTACCGTTGCTACACTGTCTTTTTTTTGCGGAAATATCAATTGGAATCGTACGAAGAGAGATGACAGAGCAGACGGAGGGCAGAAAGGGAGATGATGGAAAGGAAGAATGTCAGAGGGCAGAAAGGAAGATGTCAGACAGGGAGATGTTGGAAGCCTCTCCACTCCCGTCTTCCCGGAGCCTAGGAACTCTAAATGAGCCGGCGTCTTAAGCCGGTGAGTCGTAGAGTGAGTTGGCATCGCGGGATCCATAGCGCAGGAATCAGGAAACAGGGATCGGAGTTCAGATATAATCGTTGCGACATGGCACTTATCTGTTCTCTGAAGTCTGTCCTCTGTTCTCTGTTTTTATGGATCCCGCGCTCATAAGGAATTCTAGGGGCGCGCCTGCGGCTTGCCAAGAATTCCTAATGGCCGGGAAGACGATGCTTGGGCTGGGATAGGGCGCACCTACGGCTTGCCAATGATTCCTAATGGCCGGGAAGACGGCATTAGAGCATTGGATAGATGCTTGCCAAGAATTCCTAATGCATGGAATGACACGACGAAGGTGGTTTTTCCGTAGTACTACTTGTGGAAAGACATCTCACGTCGTCGTAGCGGCTTCTCCGGTCGTAGCGAAGCGTAGACGGAATCGAAATCAGATAAGTTGGCAAGCTCTATTGTACTTAAACATTAAGGATAAGACTCGTTTATTAATTTCAACAGATGACCCTAGATCCGAGATAGAGAAACAAAAAAGCTCTGAGTACGAGGAAATAGCTGGAAAAGGAGAGAAAAAGGGTTACACTCTTTAGGTGAAAACGTAACCCCTTCTTAAGAAATATTATTATGAAGCTAGCATC
>JABJFC010000023.1 GCA_018662925.1 Alphaproteobacteria bacterium
AGAGGAAAATTGTTTTATAGATTAATTCAACAGGCACTTGAAATCGACCCAGTCCCAGCTAAATTGCTAGCGGGAGTTGGTGGCTAGTGGACACAGCTGCATACGTGATCTTGCTTGTGGAGTAAACCGCATACCCAGGTTCAATAAAATTTGTGCTTAACGAGCAGCTCTGGCTAGCCCCCCTATAGGGTCAGTTTAGTGAGTTTTTTGTCACTTTGATGGGAAAGAGGATGAGTGAATTTAAAGGACATAAAGAAACAAAGTTCATACTTAAATTTTAAGAGAATGATCAGAGAGCATGCGGCAAACTTGATCTCATCGAAGGTGTGAGAGGAAAGGGAGTTTCCACGTACTACGCAATAAAAAAAAGAATAAAATTCTAGAAGTAAGGCTTTCTTCTCCAAATATAACCTAAGAGCTTATCCCAAAATGATTTCTTAGGTTGGGAGTTGGGAAGCTTTTTCTGCTCAAGGATACCCAGCTCGATAAATCTTAAATTGTCTTTAATTTTCTTCCCATTATCCCATTTCCCGAACTTAAAGTACATTTGCAATTTTATTAAATTTTAGCAAATGAAATTCTTTATCAGTTATGTAGCATACACTGCACGCTATGAAATGTCATTTTTTATACTCCGATTCATCGGATATGATATGATGATCAATTGAAGCATTATTTTTAGGAGAGATCTTTTTGGCCCGGCTGTCAGTGGCCAAAACTTTGCAATAGAGAGCTACCCTTTTCATTTGTTATGAGATCGTTTCATTTGTTATGAGATCGTTTTAAAAATAGAAAACCGGGCACAAGGCCCGGCTAAAGTATCAGGGAGGCTTTACGTCTGGAAGACGTAGGGCTTTTCAGCCCCCTTTAGACAAAAAGCCTAAAGGTACGAACATGATAACAGCATTTAAACTCATTGCAAGTCTTAAATTGATAAAATCTATAGAATAAATGAACGTGAACAACTATACTTGTTTTGTGCATTAATCGTCAGCCTAACTGAGGATACATTAATATAAAAACAATATCTTAAATGAATATTTCCCGAAATTTTTTCGCCTGTTTCTGTTTAGGATATTTTCCTAATTCCAGTTCGATCTAAATACCAATTTATGAACTCAGGATCAACTTTTGGGCAACCTTTTTTAATTGAATAATGATAGGCTTCCTCTAAAGCAGTAAGAGCCTGATTGAGGGTTAGATCATAAGAATCGCGTTCAAGAATGAAATGAAGAGTTTCTAAGAGGAGCTTTGGATGTTCAATTTTGGAACAAATCCTTTCGTTCTTACCGAGTTCATTATCCAATAGCTCCTTGATTGAACAATCCATAACATTGGCTATGGCTTGGAGGGTTTCTCCACTAGGTTTTTTTGATTGACCTTTAAGGATATTTCTTGCCACGTTTATTTTTAGACCTGCCTTCCTCTCAAAGGCAGCAACGGCTAATCCGTTATCATTTAGAAAGTTTCTTATTTTCATTATTAGGAGGGTTGACATACTAAAACCTACTTCATATAGTAACTATGAGATTACATTAAAAACTGTGGTTAACGTATAACATTTTGGGAATCTTTTAAGAAGCTTAAATTAAAATTAGGGAAAAATCCTTGAAATTTGAATTTCTCCAGATGCCCATCAAGTTACCCCAAGAACCCTCCCAGAGAACATTTCTCTGGGAACTTTTTATGTGATCAGATTACCTAAAAAATTATATTTGTAGGCTCAATCTTCAGAAAATGTGAAGAAAATCTCCATTTACCAGCTAATAACAGATAGAATCCTTTAAATGATATTAAGTGAGATTGAGTAAGCCGTGAGCGTAAAGTTTCTTCTCAGGCTTTTTTGAGGAGAGGCATATGAGTTTTTAAGTTCATAGTTTCAATTTTTTGAAAATATCACATCTATTAGATTGACACAGAATTTAAGAGACAATTTCTCAGCTACCCAAATTCTCAAAGGACGATGGTTGATTTTAATTATACCGGAACGAACTGTATTCGGTCTATGGAAAGCCAGAACGGCATTTGAAATGGCAAGATTAGATGGCCGTAGATTTCTAACTATTGAGTCTATACGATAAGCTCCCGTATGAGCTGATGCAGAAGACAGTTTTGTCATAGGCAATTTGTTATTGCGAAAGAAAGGATAGTTTGGTAGATTACAGGACGTAAAGAGGCAACGTTTATCCTTAAACTTCAGGAGACTCATATGAATGCCTCTTTAAAAATCCAACAGATTGAAAAAAAGATTGCAGATTTTCAAGAAAAACATAACCGTCTTCTTGAACAACGCCAAAAAGATATTTCTGCTCTCATAGCTACGCTTAATTTATCACACATTGATAACAAAACCTTGATGGGTGGGTTGATATTTTTAAGGGAAAAAATAACCACAGAAGATCCAATGGTGGAAGTTTGGCGTGATGTGGGAGGGCGATTTTTGCGCAGGACAGGAAAAGAAAAAAGTAGATCGTTCAAAACCCTTACGACGCCTCATCCAACAAATAAATCATCTTAAAAACACCCTTAACAAAGAAAAGACCAAAATGAAACGTCAAAGCAAGGCACAGCGCCAATTGCGCACTCGGAATTTAATTCAACTGTTATGCTAAGCTTTGCATAACAATTGTTATGCGAAGAAAGTAATTATGCGAAGTAGCGCATAAAATTCTTTTCATTTTCTCAAATTCATTGGATTTTGCTTTGCATAATATCCAAAAATGTTAACAGGGCATTCCGCTCTAATTAACATC
>JABJFC010000024.1 GCA_018662925.1 Alphaproteobacteria bacterium
GGTTAACTGCTAGCAAAAAGAAGGTCAATAAAAAAGTTTGATTGCTAAAGAGAGGGGGGTGAATTCACCCCCCTCTCTTTAGCTCTGAAGTGGCTCACTTTTACTCCGCCACATGGCTCAGTTTTGGTTTGCCATTGACATCTACCACTAATGTCTGTGGAGAGTTAACAAATGCACTATCTATTTGGACTGATTTTTCCATTAACTCATCTTGACTTACGACTATATGAGTGGCTTCGGGTTTTGAAGGCATCTCATCAAATGTCACATATTTCTTGTGCAGCTCATCAATGAAACTGCTTACACCCAATTTAAGTCCGGCCTTAAATACATCCATTCCATGGTCTGTTGAAATAACTCTGAATCCACTATACAGATGAGTAATTGCAACACGTAGTGTTAGTGATTGTTCAGGAAATATTTCTAATAAAATGCTTGCTAAATCTATATGGCTAGTTCCCTCTAATGCTTTTCTAGAAAGGAGATCAGAGTAAAGACGAGAGTAAGATCTAATAATAAAAATAATTTCTTTCAAATTTTTATTTTGGCTATTCATATATTCATTTATAATAGAAATTAAATTATCATTACATGATTTGAAAGACTCTTCCTGATAGTCCTCATCAGGGGACATATAGACATATCCGGAAACTCTATCAAAATCCAATAATTCAAGCCCTGAAGTTTTTGTAGATCCGAGTGCTATGTAGTTTTTAATTCTAGCTTCTTCATAATGATCTAAAGCAGCATGATATTTCGTACAAGTCTGCGAAAAATTACATCTATCAGACATTGACAGACAGTCAAAAATGAGGCCCATCGTATCATCATTGCCAAAAACATCAGAAACCGAAACTCCTATTTGATTGTTTTTTTTAATTATAGTATTAATTAAGTAATTATAAGATGTCTCTAATTGTAAATTAATATACACCCCTTCCAAGTCATCATCGCTGTACTTAATGACCCATCCTTTACCTCCCTTAACTCCGCGATCACCCACAAACTCTTCGTATTCAAGCATAGAATCTCTTGGAAATGCGGACAATAGGTACGTATCAATTTTTTCTTTTTCATAAGTCTCGAAATCCTTACTAAACCCCGTACATACTTGCAATAAATTGTCGATATCACGTCTATGCAAAAAAGGAAAAATTTTAGGCATTAAACCTGCAGAACTAATATTTGTAAGAAGATTTTCATTCTGACTCCCTGCGCTTGAAACACTGCTCGAATGATTGCGGTTCTCAGTAGAATCCTCATCCAGTTCATCAGCTTGAGAAACAGACACACACAAAGAAAAAACGGCAAAGATTATTGCCATATAGGATAATATACACTTATACATTTAAAAACCTTCCTAAATAAATAAATTCTCAATCGAAGTACATATAGAAATAAAATAAGTAGATCGTCAATAAAAAAATATTATAGTATAGTTTGAAACTATTTCATGGCTGAATCAATCTGCGAAAATGTCTGAAGCGCATGTGCGCAGGAAGGCTTCGGGAGGCAACCTATCTCTAACGACTCCGATTGTTGCCCACCCTAGTGGGGTGGCCTGCCTTTTGCCATCCCTACGCCAAGGTGAACTTTTGAAGTATAATATGAAAGGGCCCGTCTACGCTTTGCTTCGACGTGGCATCCGCTTCTCTAACGCGACGTATCACAAATCCTAACGGATTTATCACGTCGTAGCGTAAGCGAAGACGGATGGCGGAGGGAGTGGGATTCGAACCCACGGTACCAATGAAGGCACAACGGTTTTCGAGACCGCCCCGTTCGACCACTCCGGCATCCCTCCGAACCATTTTCATAGTGGGAAAACTAACCCAACGCCCCCTTCCCTTCAAGTAGCTATTTTTCATAATTTAGATCAGCTCAAATGTTTTGAATTACCTATCAACATTCCATCTGCAATAATTTTAAAGGACTCCTGATCTCCCTCCACGTTAAGAAAATTCTAAGAAGCCTTAAATCAACCCGATCGGTACTATTAATGCAAATATTTATTCTTAAAGATCAAAAACATCCCGAACGGGTTTATTCTCTTGCATTTATGGTTTTTTGTGCTAAAATCGTCCCGAAGAGGTTGATTCATGACAATACTAACAAACATTAAACAGCTCGGACAAATCATCCAACAAGGACGAAAAGCACAGACTTTAACGCAGGAACAGCTCTCTGCAATCAGTGGCGTCGGAGTCCGATTTATTCGTGAACTAGAACACGGGAAAGAGTCCTGTCACATTGGTAAAGCACTTCAAGTCATTCGCATGCTGGGCATAAACCTAATTATTGAGGAGTAAAATAGGATGAGGCGAATTTTGGATGTTTACCTATACGATGTATACGCCGGTCAGCTTGTACAAGACGACTCAGGTGTTTTATCATATGCGTATGATTTATCCTATTTAGCCAAGAGTAATCCTGCAATTTCACTCTCGCTTCCCCTACGTTCTGAAGATTATGAAGGAAAAATCGTCAAAGCCTTCTTTTCGGGCATGTTACCAGAAGAATTAGTTCGCCACCGTTTGGCAAGATACTTAGGAGTTTCAGAAAAAAACCCATTTGCGCTTTTAGAAGTCATTGGAGGTGAGTGTGCGGGTGCTCTATCCTTGTATCCTGAAGGTCAAGCACCTCCAGAAGCCAAAAAGGACGACGTAGAAATCCTTGACGATAAAAAACTCAAGGAAATTCTAAAACTGCTTAAAAGGCAACCTCTGCTTGCTGGTGACGACGGCCTTCGCTTATCACTCGCAGGTGCACAAGACAAAATTGCCGTAAGAATCCAAAGTGGTAAAATATCCTTGGTTAGAGGGTCAACCCCTACAACGCACATTCTAAAACCCGTCATATCGGATATAAAAGATAGCGTACACAATGAATTTTTCTGCATGCAACTATCTCAACTTATGGGAATTGAAACCCCAAACGTAAATATACGTTGGTTGGGTGAAACGCCATACTATTTGGTCGAACGTTACGATCGAACAACAGATGAAAACGGCCATATTACAAGGTTGCACCAAGAGGATTTTTGCCAAGCATTAGGGATTATGCCTGACATCAAATATGAACGAGAAGGGGGGCCTAATATTACACAATGCCGAGAGGTATTGCTAAAACACTCAGCAACGCCTGCAGCAGATCACATGAGCTTTCTCAAAAGAATCATTTTTAACTACGTGATTGGAAATGCAGACACACACGGAAAGAATTTTTCCTTGCTGTATAAAGACATTAAACCAAATTTATCCCCCAACTATGATCTCTTATGTACAAGCGCATACAGTGAGTTATCAACCAAAATGGCAATGAAAATAGGTGGTAAATACAGACCCGAGGATGTTTTCCTACGGCACTGGAATCAACTAGTCCCAGACACAATGGCTTCCAGAAGAAATCTAGAGGCACAGCTTAAAAAAGTTTCACAAGAGCTGGTAGAAAGAGCTTATACCCTCAAAGAGACTCTAAGCTCAGAAGGTATCAAATCAAGCATTTTTGACGATATTGGCAAAACAATCACAAAACGTGCAAAACATATAAGACAGCTTTGGTAGAGAAAATATCGTCTCTCGCCACAACCCCACCCCTCAATACGTGCCTGGGCCTGCCTCCATGCAAGCCTTGATCTCTTCGGGCAATTCTAGGGTCGTGTTTTGCTCGGTTCCATATAGGCGGATTAAGCGCTTGAGCACAAGACGAGGACACTTTTCCCAGATACGCTGATCAACCATAATATGGGCTTCCCAAATAACTTTTCCCATATGCCACTTTTCATCTTGGAAAAAGCCATTTCCCATGGTGACACCAATATATTTTTTGTCCCATGCAATGGTTTGATAGGATGTATAGGGTATGGAATGGCTATAGTATTTGGTTGTTCCGGCAACAGAGTAAGGATAGGTGTGGGTATGGTACCTGGTTACTGGAAAAGTTGTCGCCCCCGTATCACGACGCGTCTTAAAAAACAAAAATGCTCGAGGATTCCCCATGCGCAGTCCGAACATTTTCGCCTCTAATAATTCATCAGATGTGAGCACATCAAATCCGGCTTGTTTGAACTCAGAGGCTATCAGAGGCTGTAACTTTTGATCCTTAATACTCATATCAGGGTACAGGATTAAAATGCCATTCCCAAAATCTTGTCTCACCGTCGAATCAAACTCACTTACAAGGGATAAGTTCTGTCTAGAACACGCCGTAAGGACCAAAAGAAAAAGGAACGACAATTTGCGAGTCACGAAGCAGTTTCTCCCTTAGTTGCAGTCGATAAATGCACCCGAAGCAGATAATGGAGCCCATAGGCCACAAGAGAAAAAATCATCATTAATAAGGCTAAAGACATCATACTGTCATCATAAAGGATGGATGTTAAAAAGCTCGCAAGAGCTGCCACAGCCATCTCTACCGATGTCATCACTGATGAGCTAGAACCACTTAATCTGGGAAAGACAGCAAGTGCTTTTGCAGGCGCATTGGAAAAAACAAATGCCATTGCAAACGTATAAAAAGCTGTCGTAACACGTAAAATGTAGGGAGAATCTGGCGTGAAATAGGCCACCAAAATTGAGGTAAAACCCGTCACGACGGAAAACATTAAACCAAACCATAAGAGCGCATCGATCCCATACTTTGGAATTAGAAATCGATTCACAGCTGCTCCAATAATATAAGCAACGACCCCAACGGCACAATAGTAGGCATATCCAACGACCGTAAAACCAAACAACTCAATGATAAGATAGGGCGTTCCTGCAATTAAAACCCACAAACCACCCCAAATAGTTGCAGAAACCAAAACATAACACATAAAGGGAAAACTGGCGAACAGCGCGTGATATATCTTCAAAAAAGACAAATCCTTAAAGAAGTGGCGTGTTTCAGGGGGATGGCTCTCAGGCATTTGTATCACGAGAAGTAGAAACGCGATCACAGATATAATTGCAATAATCACAAAGTTAGCCTGCCATCCCATGAACTCAATTATATAGGCGCCAATGATGGGCCCTATAGCAGGGATGATAACGATAACCATATCCATGGAAGATATGATCTGAGCACATTTCTTGATAGTATAAAGATCCTTAATGACCGCAAAAGTTATGACACCGGCCACACTTGCTCCTATACCTTGAAAAAAACGCCCAATTATGAGCATCTCGAAAGAAGGAACAAAAGCACAAACAAGACTTCCCAAAAGGAAAACAGCCATACCAATAAGCATAAGAGGCCGTCGTCCATAACAATCAGATAAAGGTCCGTAAAACGGTGCCGAAATAGCAAAGCCGAGTAAATTCAAGCTTAGAGTCAAGCCCATGGTTTCATCTGTTACGCCAAAAAAGCTTTTTATAATAGGCAAACTGGGAATAAATAGATCTGTTGCTAAAAACGTGGACGATATAGCCACCATTAAAATGCTAATAGTAATTGTATTTGTTTTCATCGATATTTCCCCCATAGCCCTTAGAAAAAAAGACTACGGATTGGTTTGGCCTGAACTGCGAATCGTGAACGACAATGTAGCGATTATCAAGGCGCATGTCACCATAAAAACTCCCAAGGGAACAAGAGTGCCATTATAAATCTCACCAACGAAAGCAATGGCCCCCGCCCCCGCCAACATTTGGAAAGATCTCACTGCCGCCGCTGAATACCCCTTAAGCCGAGTATGCGTTTCCATGGCCATGGTGGTCGCCGTTGAAAATGCCATTCCAATGCCTACGCAAAACACATGCATGAATAGTGAAATATGTATGGCAGACTTAAGTTGTAAAATTCCGCCCAACAAAATGAGAGAAGCTGCAATAGTGGAAATTATTGAACCAATCTTCATAATTTTTTTGAGAGAAAATCGTTTCACTAATCGATGAACAAAAAAGTTCCCTAAAATAACGCCTGTAGCTGCAAAAACAGTGTAATATCCGTAATGGGTCACAGGGATCCCATATTGTTCGATAAAAACAAATGGCGTTGTCGCCTGAAAAGCGGCAATACAAGCAAAACCTAGTCCAACTATGAGAAGACATCCTAAGAACCGCATATTTCTTAAAACGCTCATATACTGTTTTGCAAGTAATATAGGCGAAAATGAGTGGTGTTTTTCTTTTGGAAGTGTTTCTGGTAAACGGTGGTAGCAGAGGATTAGAATCAAAAAAATCGCTATAGCCAAAAATAGGAAATTAGCTCGCCAGCCAAAGTAATTGGTTATGTACCCACCAATGACAGGAGCAATTGCTGGTGCTAAGGGGATAACCATTCCAACCGACGATATGATCTGTGCTGCTCTCACCCCTTTGTATACATCTTGAATAACTGACAATAAAAGAACCCCCGAGACCCCGGCCCCTATCCCTTGAAATAGCTGGGACAAAATTAGCATTTCGATGGAGACAGACATGGTGCTCACCAAAGCACCCACTAAGAAAATACAAAATCCAATAATAAAAATACGACGTCTTCCATAGCACTCAGATAATGGCCCATAGAAAAATCCCGATATAGAAAGTCCAAAAAAGTTATAGCTCATTAATTGCTGGGCCGTATCATCTCCGACCTGAAAATAGTCTCCAATTAAAGGGAGGCACGGCGTATATATTTGCACCCCCATAATAGAAACACACCACGCTATGATGAGAAGCATTCTTGGTAAGAAAAATTCGTCACGTCTCATGGTGGGCCAAGCTTCCTAATATCTAATGCAGAGTTTTCCTCTGATCGGCGTCAGATGAGCATATTCACTCTTAATATTCAACCCGCAATAAATACAGTCCCTGGGCCGGAGCCGTTGGTCCTCCTTTTGCACGATCCTTTTGCGCAAGGGCTTCTTTAACATCTGCCACAGACCACTTCCCCTCCCCCACTAGCCTAAGTGTCCCCACAAGATTGCGTACTTGATGATGAAGAAAGGAACGAGCTGAAGCTGTGATCAAAATCTCATCCCCAGACTGCTCCACATCCAGTTGGTCCAAAGTTTTTACTGGAGATTTAGCCTGACAATGTTTCGCTCGAAAGGTCGTAAAATCATGGTGCCCGATGAGACAATTTGCAGCCTCTTGCATGGCCTGTATATTCAAAGAACTTGGGACATGCCACCGTTTGCCATTTTCTAAAGCAAGAGGAGCCCCTCGAGTTGATATTCTATAGTGGTAAATACGTTTTGTTGCCGAAAAACGTGCATGAAAATCTTCTGATACCTTTTCAGCCGAAAGAATGGAAATATCCAGAGGCCGATGTGCCTTTGAAAGATGAAAGTTTAAAGCATTTCGAACGGTCTCTTCCGGAAAATCCTTTTCAACATCCAGGTGCGCCACTTGCCCCATAGCATGCACACCCGAATCTGTTCTTCCAGCCACATGAAGGATTACAGAGTCTCCACAAAAATCTCGTATAGCCACTTCAATAGTTTCCTGTACAGAAGGCCCGTTGGTCTGACGTTGCCAACCGCAAAAATTGCGCCCATCGTATTCTATTGTCAGCTTATATCTTGTCATGAACAAACCTTTAGGACTGTCCCTGCTGAGATAGGCGTCCCTCGTAAAAATTCTTCGGTTTTCATGCGACTCCCGCCTGGTTTTTGAACTTCCTTTATCCGAAGTCCCTGACCATCTGCACACAAGATAGTGAGCTGACCATCAATAATCGTTCCGGGAGAATACCCCCTTGCATCTGAATCAACAAAAACAACCTCAGCGGAAAAAACTTTGACGCGTAAATCTTTCAAATCAAACCATGTGCCTGGCCACGGGGTAAACGCCCTTACTTTTCTTTCTTGTGACACGGCTGACTCATTCCAGGAAATCTCTCCTTCTGAACGGGCTAACTTATTGGCATAAGTGACCCCCTTCTGAGGTTGGGACACCGATGTTGCTTGTCCAGCAAGAACCCTATCCAAAACCGTCACCATTAGCTTCCCACCAAGAAGTGATAGTGTACCGTGCAGTTCTTGCGCCGTTGTGGTTGGCGTAATGTCAACCTGCTCGCTCATGAACATAGGCCCCGTATCAAGCCCCTCTTCCATGTGCATAATGGTAACGCCTGTTTCTAGATCCCCCGCTAGTATTGCCCGCTGGATCGGGGCCGCACCACGCCAACGGGGCAATAAAGAAGCATGCACGTTAAAGCATCCCAATGATGGAACCTGCAAAATCTCCTTGGGAAGCAATAATCCATATGCAACCACAACAATCACATCCGGCTTCAAAGCTTTTAATTCTTCCAGAACAATAGAATCTTTTAGACTAACTGGGGTATGAACAGAAAGGCCGCGTTCTTCTGCATATTTATGAACAGAACTTGCTGACATCTTATGACCACGACCAACGGGACGGGGGGGCTGTGTGTACACTGCTACCACATCGCAACCGTTTTCTAGGAGTGCACTTAATGTAGGAACAGAGAACTCTGGCGTCCCCATAAACACAACACGAGGAGAAACACCCATTATGATCCCGATACTTGCTGTAGCTTATTCTTTTGGAGTTTCTTTAGAACTATTTTTCGTTTTATAGCTGATAAGTGATCAATGGTAAGAATCCCATCAAGATGCTCAATTTCATGTTGAACACATTCTGCTATACGTCCGTCTAAATCCAACTCTCGTTCTTTATTATCACGATCTAAAAACTTAACTTTAACTTTTTCTGCACGCTCTACCTCTATAAATATACCTGGGACAGAAAGGCATCCCTCTTCCCACAATTTTTTTTCTGAAGACGACCACACTATTTCGGGATTCGCCATAAAGTAAAGTTTGCCATCTCCCTCGTATTCTGGTTCTATCTGCATAACGATGACACGTTTATCCACCCCCACCTGTACAGCCGCTAAGCCCCCTCCCTTATCGTGAAGCATAGTCTCCAACATATCATCCATAAATTTACGAATGCTATCATCAACCTCTTTAATAGGTTTTGCTTTCATTCTTAGTCTTGGATCTGGTGCACTTAGTACTGTTAATAAAGCCATTTCATGTCACTAAACTTAATTTATTTCCATGAAAATATGACGTTTTTCCCTAAAGAATGCAAGCTTTATCTTATTTTTCCTTGAAGTGAACAAGATATAACTCAAGAAACAAAATATCAAAAGTAATTTTTATTATAGCTAATCTTCATATTACACGGTTCACTAGATGTAAAACTTATCATTTTCACCTCTTAGCCAAAGTGTACACCAGGGTCTCAACTGCTCAAGATTTTGATAGAAAAACTTTATGAGATCGGCCTTCGAGCACGTTCTTGTTTTAAGTTTTATAGATGCAATTAATTTTTATGTTATTGGTTTTATCCAAAATTATTGTTTCCACTTTATGTTACACCCAATGCTAGGTTTTTGGTTTGTGGAAACTTCTTTACCAGATAACAGATTATCCATTGCACTTCGAAGATCATTACCAGTTACAGGAATATGGTTGCCAGGACGTGAATCATCAAGCTGACCACGATAAACACATTTTAGGTCCTGATCGAAGACATAAAAGTCTGGGGTGCATGCTGCTTTATAAGATTTCGCAACTTTCTGACTCTCATCATACAAGTATGGAAATGGGAACCCCAAGTGTTCCCCAAGCTCCTTCATTTTGTCAGGAGAATCTGCAGGAAACGCCTCGACATCATTGGAATTTATAGCGATAAACGCGATGCCTTTGTCAGTATAGTCCTTGGCCACCTTAACAAGAGCCTCCTGCACATGCTTCACAAAGGGACAATGATTGCAAATAAACATCACGACTGTTCCCTTCTCAGATTTAAGATCCTGTATAGACTTTCGTTGACTGCTCAAAACATCCAATAGCTCGAAATCCGGTGCAACTGTCCCCAATGGGAGCATATTTGAAGGTGTTAAAGACATTTCTTTCCTCTCTCAGCGAGATTTATACAAAAACCAAAACCATCGTTTCCCTCTGAAACGACTCATAAAATACAACCCGTTACCCTTGTTTCGAAACCCTTAACCTAAAACGAATGTGTTTTGTTTCCTTTGGCTCAAGGGAAATAATCCAGACAAGTTGGTTTTTAATCTTAGATTCATTAGGAATGCTTTCTCTTAACATCCTGAAATCATAGGGAATCTCTTCTTTAAGCTTTATCTGAATGGGACGATCTTGGCTATTGGTAAAGGTATAATGATATCCACTCTCACACACATTCTGACCAAGCATTTTGAAATCGGACTGAGTAAGGCTAACATCCACATCTTGGGCTGCCCCTAAGCGCAGTGTTATTTTCCCTTTGGGCAAGGTATGGTCGATAAAGTCTTCCCCAACAAACTGAACATGGCCCTTAGGATCACGTTTGTATAACCTTATGATTCCCTTAGGCAGTGGTGCTCCAATTTCCTCCGTATTGCTAAAAGACAACCACGTCTCTACTTGTGCTGGTAGAGCCCTTCCTGTCATATCTTTAAAGAGATATTCTTTAGTCCCCTGAACTAAAAATTCCCGAGTTAGCTTTACCTGTTGCAAGCTTAAAAGGGACACCTGCTTCACCTCGTGACCACGCAAACTCACACGATGGGACAAACCATACATCGGAAAACCCAAGAGCCGAATGGCCTCAAAGGCGTGAGGAATTCCTTTTTCCTGTCCCTTCCCGTGAAAAGAAGCACCCCAAGTCACATCAGCAGCAACGAGTTGCAGATTCGCATCCGAATAATCAGAGCTGGTTGTATTTGTTAAAGTCACCCAACTCCCCAAATCAATCGTGGAGCCATCAGCACTAATCTCTCCAATGTAACTAGCTTCCCAGCTAAGCCCGGTGGTTAAGTAGCTAAGTTCCATCGACGCAGCGGCAGTTTCCGAACATTCCAACTTCAATGTCAATTCTGGATTGGTAGCAAGTTCATGAGGAACTTGTGGAAACAGCAGCTGATGCTCTTTCACTTCCCTCATTTTTCCCTTGATAGAAACTAAAATCCCCCCATGAACACTCACCAATCTCCCCGACTGAATGGGTTCATGTCCAAGATCAATAAACACTTCCTGTCCAACGGACGCCTCTAAAAGGGACTTTGGCGTCAATTGTTCATAGCGAAAAGCCTGTTCAATAACTTTAAAACTCGGTTTAGGACTCTCCCGCCGAATAAGCGCTGAATTAGGAATGATCTTGGCGCTAATATCTGAAAAAGAAAGTCTGTTGATCCCCTTTTTCAGATGCACGGACCTCCTATCCTTAACAAGAGCGATATTGTTATTGTAAATAGTAATAGCTAGATGCTTTTGATCCTCGTTCGTGAGCTTTTTATGGACCGCAAAAGCATTTGTTCCCCCAGTAAAAATCAAGAGAGACACAAAAGCAGCAAAGATAGTTTTTTTCATGAATAGAATGACTTTCCCTTGTTAGACATAAGCCTCTAATTTTCTGGGCTTCTCTTAT
The DNA here is from genome assembly GCA_018662925.1 of Alphaproteobacteria bacterium. Taxonomy (NCBI): domain Bacteria; kingdom Pseudomonadati; phylum Pseudomonadota; class Alphaproteobacteria; species Alphaproteobacteria bacterium. Next base: position 11,379 of record JABJFC010000024.1, read on the forward strand.
CTTCCTTGAAAAACATCCTTACAAAAAAGGAAGCATTGTTCAATACACAATAGGGAAAATCACAATGGTAAAGTGATATGAACGCGAAGTCCTCCTTGCGGAGACTCATCCAAGGAAACTTTTCCACCATGGGCATGTACGATGTCCAGGGCAATGCTCATGCCCAATCCAACACCTCCCGTTTCAACATTTCTAGATTCTTCCAATCGATGGAAGGGTTTAAAAACTTCCTTACGCTTTTCTGGAGGAATCCCTGGACCATCATCATCCACCAAAATCTCAACTCTGTCCTGCGATCGTCTAACAGTCATGTAAACACTCTTGGCATAGCGATTGGCATTGGAGACAAAATTGGTTACACAACGCTTTAGAGCATGGGGCCTACCAATAATGGTGCCTAATGCGTCAGAGGTGAAGTGAATGGTAGCTTTTTTACGTTCAGCATCTTTAACCACTTCCATGAGAAGCTTTCTAAGATCCACTTCTGCCGCCGCCTCTACTCCTTCGCCCCGTACAAAGGCTAAATAGCCCTCAAGCATATATTCCATTTCATTGAGGTCTTTTTTTAGAGAATGAATTTGGAGAGATTCTGGCAACATTTCAAGCTCCAACTTCATACGTGTCAAAGGCGTTCTCAGATCGTGGGATATTCCCGCCAACATATCTGTCCTTTGCTGGAGCTGACGATTAATACGATTCCGCATAACAGAAAAAGCCTTTGCGGTGCGTCTCACTTCTAAGGCTCCGGAAGGCTTAAAGTATGGAACTTCCTGTCCCTTTCCGAACTTCTCAACAGCAAGAGCCAAACGACGAATAGGTCGCACCTGATTCCGAAGAAAGATAAGCGAAAGAATAAATAGAATGAGTGATGAACCAAAAACCCACAAAAGCACAAGAGGCGTTGTTCGGCTTAATAACCGCTTATGATTGAAAGTAAGAGCCATAACCCCCTTTGGCAATTGTACGCCAATATAGATATTCTGACCATCTGTAGCCAAATTATAGGGAAGATGCATTTGATTATTCAAAGCTTCTCCTAAAGTTTTATCCACCCACGCGTGCTGAAAAATGGTCTTTTTCCCAACAAGTTTGTGGCTGGGATGAAACATTACCTGAAGGAAAAATATGCGCTGTAGGTCTTGTATAATCCTGGGAATATCCTCTTCAGTAGCGGTTTCCAAGACACTAGCAGACATAACCGCCTCACTGGAAATCGAGTTAGCAAGTTGACGCGTAACCGAATCCAAATGCCGATCTAGGAACAGATATGCGGTTCCCACCATAACAAAAATGATTGGCGTAATAACAATCAAAATTGTCCGCGCAAAAAGGGTTTTAGGAAGAAAGCGTTTCACAAAACTTCCAACATTCCACCCCCTTTTCGGGCGTATATAATTAGTCAAGCCATAGAGCGTAGCCAGCATTTCGCACCGTCTGTAAATATTTTGGAACTCGGGGATCGTCTTCTATTTTACGTCTTAAGCGAGCAATTTGGACATCTATCGTTCTGGGGCTCACATCACCTTGCGCCTTGCGCGCTAAATCATCACGGGAAAAAGGGTGCCTGGGCGTTTCTGCCATAATCTTCAAAAGACGTTTCTCACTCTCTGTTAAAAGAACTCTCTCTCCTTGACGAGACAAGACACCCTTTTGAATATCGAATGTAAAAGGACCAAATGCAAGATCTTTAGGTAAAGCCATGTCCTGTTTTTGCCCCCTTCTTAGAAGGGCCTGAATACGCATTAACAATTCTTTAGGCTCAAATGGCTTGGCCAAGTAATCATCTGCCCCATGTTCAAACCCCTTAATGCGATCGTCCACTTCTCCCATCGCTGATAGAAGAAGGATGGGAACATTTATATTTTTCCGGAGGGAGATAGTGAACTCCAAACCTGTTTCCCCGGGCATCATAATGTCCAGAATCACGAGATCAAAAAGAAACGTTCCCATATGTTCACGGGCCTCCTGAGCACTAGAGGCAATAGTCACTACAAAGCCATTTTCGGTGAGATACTTGCTCAGCAACTCCCGTAAACGCTCATCATCATCTACGACTAAAAGATGGCATAGTTCTTGTGTCACAAAATACGTCCCAAGTTATGATCTCCCTTACTATTAGGAAACTTCGCCCCCCTTTTGCAAGACTTTTCTAATTTCAAAGACTATTGGCAATGTTCTAGGCTGAATTTTTCATGAGAATGGATAAAAAGGGTAAGGTCGTGGGATATGATTCCTCTAATAGTTCCTAACAACTGAATTTCAGAATTTCTTTAAACGTTCTCAATTCCATTCAGGGGTTTCAAGGAGATGGGTTTATAAAGGATAAACTCATGGTCAAGATGTTTTACAAGTTTTCTCAGGAACAGAAGAGCAAAGGATAGCGCTCGATGGCAGGAGCGAATTTGCTGCCACCATAGTAACAAGCCTCTTGTCTACAGAACACGGTATAGTGAAACGGGTAATGGGGAAAAGCTGGGCTACGGCTGGTTTGGGAAGAAATTGGAAGACCTATTCACACATATTGTGTATGGATAGCAGCCTGGAGCTAGGGAAGTTTTTGGAGAGAAGTTCAGAGGCCGGTCGGGATGGGTAAATACATACGAAAAGGAAGAGAGGGTTAGATTCCAGTGGTTCAGTGGCCGTTTCAAGTCGTGCCTAGTTGGTCCAGGGCAAACAAAGGTAAGGTAGTTTACAATCTGAGACACAAGATTTACTCCATATTTCGGGGCAAGTTGGGACGCCTGGAGGGGGAGGAGAGCCGGGAACTCTGCTGACGGCGCAATCCTGTTGAACATTTTTCATACAGTTGTGATAGCAATCAAGGCCATGGCATTGCTCAGCTGAACAAGTGGATGTGAGCGTAACAAGGCTAACACCTCCTATAAAAACAGCACTAAGAGCGATCATCGTCCACTTGAATTTCATAATTTGTCCTCCCCTTTTCGATCTCTACTGTTTAAGTGTAACACGTAAAAGTGCACAAATCGTAAACAAGAGTCAATTTTATGAAGAGGATGGCCGTAAAGGCCACCATCTTTCCAAAGTTAACCAGCGTTATCATCCACAAGTCTGATTTCGATTCTCTCTTTAGATCCCCCTAGATTTTTTCTTTTCAAGCTAACAAAGCCCACTTCGGCTGTAGATTTAACATGGGTACCTCCGCAGGGCACTTCGGCAAATCCCTCAATCTTCCAATACCGTCTTTGATTTTCAATATCCGAATAACCTGTATTAATAATGTCATCTCTTTCAATGATTTCATTATATTCAGAGAGAATACCGTTGAAGATACTGGAGATATTTTCGTCATATGCAAAGTCTATTCGTGCCTTTGTTTCAGAAATATGTGCCCCAATTTTTTCAACCCGAAGCCTGCGAGTAACCAGTTCAAGAATGAGTTCTGCAGAAAAATGTAGCCTCATAAGTCTAAATCTTCTGAACCAATCTATTTCCATCGTCACGGTGTCACCAGGGTGGAATCTATGCCCATTTTCAAGTGTGTAGTAGATATATTTTCCTTCTATTCTAGAATCAAGAATAGGTTGCCCATTGATAAAAGCTTTATCGCTTTCTTGCCCACCAGAGAACGAAAAAGCGATGGTTTCTTCAAATAACAGATCATCTCCCACAACGGATAACAATTTAGTGACTAAACTGCATTGATAAGGATTCTCCCAAAAAACTTTTCTCATACTGTCCTCATATTACATTGCGCCTAAAATGGCTTATGATCTTGCTTCTACTCAGTTGAGGCAGTCTATTCTGAACAGCCGCTCCATGACAATTGAAATAAAGTGCTTTAAAGCAGCTTCAGATATAAAGTTCAAAAATTTTCCATGGATTCTATCGCGTTTCAGATACTGGATCGTGGGAGACAAAAACGAAGAAATATTAGCCCCACCAAACTTTGGGGGCAATGGGCCTGGGCTCATCCCTGCCCTCATTTAACATTAGTTCCGTGAGGGCCCATACCATAGCATCTAAGCGATCGGGAGAGGCCATACCCTTTCCTGGAATATACGTACACATTTGTTCTTCAAGCCTTGGAAAGGAACGGGTATGAAAGACTTTTCCTTGCTCATAGAGAGCCGCAATGGGCTCGGCTCGAGTTACTTTCCCGCGGGAAGCCCTCACACCCTTATAGCTTACTTTTGGATCGAAAGATCTAAGCAGTTGCTCAACCAGATCTCCTCCTTGGTTGATTTCTGCCACCACGCGATCTGCCTTGTATTCCCAATAGGCAGAAATTACCTTGTAAGCCCACTTTGCAGGGGAACCTTTAAAGGATAAATCATCCATCACATAGGCAAATTGATCCACGCCCAGTCCCGCGACAATAATACCCGTTTCACTGTTGGAACGGCCGGCCCCCACGGCTGGATCAACCGCAACCACAATACGTGTGTATTTATCGCTAAATTCTGTCATAAAATTTGCTTTTTCAGCTATATTGCTTCGTCTGATTTTTCAACATATTGGAGAGAAAAGTGGCCCTCTCCCGTTGGTTGAAAAACAAGATTGCTCTCATGGAAAGCACGGATCGTACTTCGATGCCCGACACTAATCAAAGTTGTTTTAGGGAGCCTGTCTTTTAACAGAGTATATAGAGTCTTCTCTGAAGGCTCATCAAGAGCAGATGTGGCCTCATCTAAAAACAACCAATCCGGCTCTAACAGTATAGCGCGCGCCATGGCAACTCGCTGTTGTTCCCCTAGAGAAAGAGTCTTTGTCCAGTCCCGATTATCGTCCAGATGCTCTTCAAACTGTTCAAGGCCACAATCCCTTATTACTGCCTTCAAAATATCTTCGGACAAAAGCGAAGTCTCTTGTTGAGGGTAGACAAGAGTGGCCCTAAGAGTACCAATGGGCAAGTACGGCTTTTGAGGCAAAAACATAGTAGTATCGCCCGTTGGCATATAAACCTTTCCAGTTCCGAAAGGCCATATACCAGCAAGCACTCTCAAAAACGTGCTTTTCCCCGCCCCTGAAGGACCAGATACCAGAACTGACACTCCCTTCTTAAGCAACAAATTTACTCTTGGGAGCAAAGGTTTTTCTCCGGGTAAATCTACATCCACATTGTCGAGACGGATCCCTTTCCCCCCTTTCTCTTCACATAAGAAAAGAGAATGGGGCAGCTTGCTCGTAAGATCTTGCATTCTCTCAATATCTTCATTAAATCCCTGCAGCCGCTGAATCACAGCTCTCCATTTCGCAATGTTCGGGTAAGTATCAACGATAAAAGATAATGAATCATGCACATGTCCAAAGGCTTGCACAATCTGCATCATACCGCCCAGTAGAATTTCCTTTGCAAAAACCCGCGGGGCGGCCACGAGTGCAGGAAAAATTCGCGCAAGCTGATTGTAAAAGTTAGTCCAGCAGCCTAGATATACCGATCGCTTCATTATGGCCCGAAAGTTCGTCACAACATCTCGGAAAATATACCCGAATTTCAATTCCTCTGATGCTTCTCCCCCATATAATGCAATTCCTTCCGTGTTTTCCCGTAGACGCACCAAACTGTATCGAAAGTTAGCCTCCAGCTTTTCTTGATTAAAGTCTAATCCGATGAGGGGAAAACCAATACGAAGGGTCATATACGTTCCAAAAATAGCGTAAAATATGGCGGCCCACATCATATAGCCTTGAATGGAAATGCCCCCAAATATTGGGATAACTAAAATCCCCGAAATACCCCAAAGTACTACGGCAAAAGAAACAAGGGTAATCACCTGGGTCATAAGCCCGATTCCCAAATTAAAAGTATATAGGACAAATTCGTTTAGGTCCTGGCTTATCCTCTGATCAGGGTTGTCGGTTCCATCTCGGAAAAGCTGCATTTTATAGTATGCCTTGTCCGTTAGCCACCATTTGACATATTTTGCCGTCAACCACCGCCGCCAGCGAATCATCAGGAGGTATTGTAGATAGTACTCTAAGACAAAGGTCATTATGTTTATAAAAGCAAGAATACAGAACCGAATGATTTGATAAAAGAAAGCTTCTTTGTCTAGGTTTTGGAGAGCATCATAAAAAAGTCGGTACCACTCATTGAACAAAACCAGCAGATATACGAGAAAAAGATTTAGGGCTACAACCGAAATTAAGAGCACCCAAGCTGAAAATTTTTCCTCCGACTGCCAATAAGGCTTCGCAATTCTCCAAGCATCCCTAATAAAGCTTATTTTCTTAAACACTCTCCGCCATCCTCAGCTTCTTGTACCATCGATTTTTTAGAACACGACTCTATCTGATACGTGCCTCATATTAGGTACATGGAAGTCTGGAAAGAAACACCCAAAATCCGCGATAGGAAGTTACATTTCTCCTTCAAGTTCAAGGGGACGCAGTTTTTTCGATCGAGCGCGAGTTTTTTTAGGTGTTAAATTTTTAAATCAGCAATAATTGACCCAAAGCGCTAAAAGTTACTCTA
>JABJFC010000025.1 GCA_018662925.1 Alphaproteobacteria bacterium
TTATCGCTCTTAAACGAAGGGCTTCTTGTGCGTCTTGGGATAACTTGCGGGCGTCTACTAATTCCATGGATAGACACTATCAGAATAACTCGCTTAAGTCCACTGTTTTATTGCCGGAGTAATATCAGATGCTCATTAAACCCTGAGCTATAGGTTAAATCATTTTTTAGATTCATTTTCTCACTCTGCTACATTTGAAGCAATCAAGTTAAATTCTATTCATTACTGAAGAAGGCGTCTACAAAGTAGTAGAACTCATATACGTTTTACCAACACCATTTAAAATTTGACATCTAAAATGCAAAAGTGCAACATGTAGTTGAAAATAAATAGAAACTTCATACTAATTATGGAAAAAAAATGTATACCCTCAACAAACTTCTTCTAATTTACCCACGAACAATAAATGGGAAGAGGTCGATGGTTGCAGAAGTAAATGCAGGGTCCCCACCCCTTATCTTAAAAGATTCAAAGATAATAGATTGGCTTATTAAACTTCCCAAACAATTTACATTGGAGGAATCAAAAACTTTATGGAGAGAATTAGATCTCTTCCAAGAAGTGTTTGATGCGTTTTTTTCACTTTTATTAAGAAAAAAGGTTGTCATCGATGCGCCCTCTGTTAAAGGTGAAGAGTGGTCTGCCTTTGGTTGGCAAGAGGCTCATGCATTCCATGAGGCAACACGCGATTACCCTTTCCTTGATATGGGTAAACCATCTGGTTTTGTTGATGATGAAAGCAGAATGGAAGATTTTAAATCTGCTTCGCTCCCCCCACCAATTTACCAGAAATTTGATGCTAAAATTAAATATCCTTTAGAAAAAGTAGAGTCTTTTACTGGCCTGGATGAGCTTATTGAGAATAGTTTTGAGAAAGGAAAAACTACCTTAAAACACTTTTCGGTTTTGTTCGATTTATGTTTTGGAGAAAGGAAAAAAGTAGATTTTGGTATTCAGGGGCATTTTTTGCAAAAGGCGATCCCTTCAGGCGGCGCTCGTCATACTACAGAAGTGTTTTTTGTATATTTTAATAACGCTGCAATGGAAAATGGAATATACCATTACAACGTGGAGGAAAACAGTTTAGATCAACTGAAAAAAGGTAATTATTTTGAGGAATTTTTTGACGCTACCCTTGATCTTTTTACGAAGTATACAAAAAGGCCTTTTGGACTTGTTATTTTTACGTGCCTGCATGAAAGAGCTATGTGGCGTTATCGAGATTCACGTTCATGGAGAGCTCCAATGATAGATATAGGCCATGCAATGATGATCCTGAGAACGGTATCTCAGAAATTGGGATTTGATTATTACTCTTATCAAAAGTTCAAAGATAAAGAAGTCTCTGAATTATTAGAGTTAGATAACATCAGGCAAACCCCACTGTACGTAACTACGCTGGTCTAAAATGAATACGAAAAAAATTATAACCTCCCCCTTTTTTATATTCGAATTTTCAAACGACTCGATTAGAGCATCTGATCTTATCAACAATCAACGTTTAAAATTTCTCCACCCATATATAACCAAACTGTGCGTTTTTTGCTTAGATGGGAAAACTAATGATGAGTGTCTAGATGAGGGATTTACTGAAGATGTTCTGAAACTAGCTCTAAACCACAACATTATTTTACATGTTGACAACCCTGTCTACGAAAGTTCCAGATTATGGGAAGACAGGAATTGGTTAAGAGCTGCATACCTTACTTTTTCACAGTTAGACCTGAAATATAAAGAAACAGTCTCAAAAAAAACAACACAAACTGCCCTGATTAACCACAGGAAAGAAATTATAGAAGAGTATAAAGAACAATCACTCTACCCCACTTTGAAATTCAGGGAAGGAGAACGATTTCCTTTGTTGAAACCCACAAACTCAAAGCGTCAAGAAATAAACACACTCAAAAACAGAAGAAGTGTCAGGAACTTCAAGGAAAGTCCTGTTTCGTTCAGGGATTTTTCATATATTCTCTATGAGGCTTCCAATCAGCTGCGACTAGGAGAACTAGATAAAAATTCTGTCAATCCAATAGAAATATTTAACTCTTATTTCTGTTGGGGACAAATCTATATTATTGTTCAAAATGTTGAAGGAATTGAAAAAGCGGTGTATCAATATGACTTTAAGGAACACTCACTTATTAAAGTAGGCGCGTATTCTGATGACAAAGATATTTATAGCTGTATCCAAAACCAAAAATGGATTTCCGGAGGAGGATTTTGTGTGTTTATATGCGCTTTTTGGGAGAGGTACTATTGGGTTTACAGACACTCTCGTGCATATATCAACCTTCTCATACAGGTAGGCGAGTTTGGACAGGAATTTTTTCAGTCTGCAACTCGTTTGGGACTGGGAGGATGGGGAACACCAGCAATTTCAGAATCTCTTGCCAGTGAGCTCTTGGGTATAGACTCAAAACGAGAAGAAGCTTTGTATTTTCTTAAATTTGGGATAGGGAAAGCAAGTGATTCAGAATGAAATTATTAATAATGGATATTGTCTCGTTAGGTTAAACTCTAACATAGGTCTTGTAGATGCAGTCTCGGAAATTCAAAATAGCTTTAATTCTATCTTGAAAAGAGATGTTGTTATAAACAGTTCACCAACAGAAGGAGAACTAGGAGCTAATACTGAAGATTTTTGGTGCCATACAGATGGGGTTTTTATTAACACTCCACCTTCATACGTTCTGATTCAGGTTATTGAAGCAGATGCAGGTGGTGAACTTTGCTTGTTGGATACAGCCCACATTTCTCATGTCTTTTCAAAAGAAGAATTTTTTTTTGGAAAAGATGAAAATGGGGTTAAATCGAAAATAGTAAGTTACGATGAGAATAGTCAGAAGACCATCTTTAGGTACAGAGAAGATTATATGGCTAGTCTCCAGCCAAATTCCACACTTTTTAATGAAAACAGAAAAATTACAGATTATGTGGCTAAAGCAGAATTAAAAATAGGAAAACTCATGCCTGGAGAATTTCTAATTATAGATAACTGGAGAATGCTTCATAGAAGAAGATCTTTCACCGGAAAGAGAACCATACGGAGATTGTGGTTCTTTCAATCACACTCCAAGAAGAATTCATTATGAAAGAGCCTGGCATGTCTTATGATAAAGGACTGTTATCCTTGTGGACTCTTATTTTAAAGAAAATGTCACATAGAGATTATAGTAAGATTGCACTGGCTGGAGCAGTAGTTTTAGTCTCCTCTGCATTGCTTTCACTTCCTCCACTTGCTTTAAAAGAGGTAATAGATATTGTTGATCAGGCTTCATCGTCTCATAGAAATGTGTACTTTTTTTTGGGATGTTATGTCATGTTACTTTTCCTTGGGCGTGTGTTTCGTGAAAGTCAAATTTTTGTATTCGGACCAGTTCAACAGAACTTTCAAAAATATTTCACCGAAATTTGCTCATGGTCCCTTCTAAAAAAGAACTACCAATTTTACTTACATGGGAAATTTAGCACTCTAGCTCACACTATAGCGCTCGGAGAAAATGCATTAGGAATATTGTTGCAAAGGGTTTACTTTGACGTTTTATCTATGGCTTTAGAAATTCTTTTCTCTTTTATAATGCTTCTGAGTATATTTAAGCTTAAGTATGCAGTTTTATTCGCTTCTTTTATAATAATTTATCTTTTTTCTATTGTGAAAGGAGCTATATTTGTAAGGCCTTTCAGTAAAGCTGCAATTCATGAAACCATTAAGTCAAAAACAATGGTTACTGATCTTGCTTACAACTTTGAATCTATCAAAATCTTTAAACTAGAAAATGTTTTCCAAGATAGAATTTCTTTTCAATTACAACAGCAAAGAAAATCATTTTTTACGTTCTTTAAAAATAGAACTGGGGTGGGTATCCTTCAAAGTTTTATATTAGGATTTTTCTTCTTAACAACTAACATTATAGGTATTATTGATGTATATTCAGATAATGTATCTCTTGGTTTTTTGACTTTGATCAACGTGTATATGCTTCAGGTTATTAAGCCTTTTGAAGAGATAAATCTAATGATTAGAGATATTCTAGTTTCTATAGATTCACTGCAAAAATGTATCGATACAGTGAATCCTGATGTTGATCAAGCTCCACTTCATTATGACGATACGGAAGTTAATGAACTTCAGTTTAAAAATGTAAACTTTACTTTGGACTCACACCCTCGTCCCCTTCTTCACAATATAAGCCTTACATTGAAAAAAGGAGAAAGAATCGTTGTTGTTGGCAGCAATGGTTCTGGGAAAACAACTCTTTCAAAAATAATTTGTGGTTTGCTAGAACCTACTATGGGATCGATACAGTTAAACGGGAAAACTGTATCACAAAAATATTTATGTCGCTTGAAGAACATTATCCTCGTTCCTCAGGATCCCGCTTTGTTTAATGAGGACATACTTTATAACATCTTCCTCGAAAATAATGGCTCTCAACATGAGATTCCTTCAGAACTCTCTGACAAACTTGAGTTACGAGATTTACTAAATAGACACAAGGACAGATTTCCCTTGGGAGAAAGAGGAAATAACTTATCAGGAGGTGAAAGACAAAGAATTTTTCTGTTAAGAGCATTGTTACGAAACTCCGACTTTCTCGTGCTAGATGAAGCAACTTCTTCTCAAGATATTGACAAAGAAAAGAGCGTAGTTCAAAGTTTGTTAAAAATAAGAGATAAATGCATAGTTTTTATCACCCACAATTGGGAGAATGTTGTATTCTTTGATAAGGTAATTCATTTAAAAGAAGGTTCGATAGAATTTTTTGGTGATACTGAAGAATTTTTAAAATCTCACGATAGAAGTTATGAGAGAAAAAGAGATAATAGCTTTTAAGGAGGAAAGATATGAAGCTATTGATAAGAGTTACATCACTGAGTTTTCTTACTCTTTTTTTTATATCTAAAGGCAATGCAATGTTATATGACCAAGAAATCGAAGAACTAAAATACATTATTTCCCCCCCCCAAATCAAAGATGTAGAACAACTTTCAAATGCTCATGTTCAAGCCTGGTCAGAAACCTATGGTAGACGGCTTCCTAAATCCGTTCTAAGTTTTTTTAGTTATGATAAGCGTCACGCAATGTGGTCTAGCTTTTTAAAAGAAAGCCCTAATAAAGTGCTTATAGCAAAACGTGGTGAAGAGCTCATAGGGTTTACGTCCTGGAAGCTCGCAGATCGTAACACTGCTGAGCTATTGACCCTATATGTATTGAATCCCTATCAGAGAGTTGGCATTGGAAGTCGGCTGTTGTCTTTAGTCACATCGGCATTACTTGCTGAAGATATTAACAAACTAAACCTATGGGTTCTAGCTTCTAATCCAGCAATAGAATTTTACAAAACTAAGGGATTTAGTGAGATGCGAAGAGAGGTTAAAACTCTCGGTGACGATTCATTTGAGGAAACTCTAATGGAAAAAAATATTGAACAATAGTAAATGGCCTGCATCCTCCTTAAATTTGTCCTACTTTAGTAAAATCTCAAGGGAATTATATGGTCGATAAAACAACTTGAAATATCCTACGGAAGAATCTATCGTTACTTTGTGCAAGCAGATAGTTTGTGCTACTATAATGCCCCCCAGAAACCGGACCACTAGCTAAGTGAGACTTTTCCTCTATATTAGAGGAAAGGAAAAAAGGAATGACACGTCGTAAACATACCTCAACTTTTAAATCCCAGGTTGCCTTAGAGGCGATTCGTGGGGAAA
>JABJFC010000026.1 GCA_018662925.1 Alphaproteobacteria bacterium
AGCGGGAAGACGATCCTTGGACTAGGAAGACGAGCATTTAAGCGGGAAGACGATCCTTGGACTAGGAAGACGAGCATTTAAGCGGGAAGACGATCCTTGGACTAGGAAGACGAGCATTTAAGCGGGAAGACGATCCTTGGACTAGGAAGACGAGCATTTGAGCGGGAAGACGATCCTTGGGTTACATCCTCGTAGCCGTCTTCCCGGAGCCTAGGAACTCTAGACGAACCGGCGTCTTAAGCCGGTGAGGCCTAGAGTGAGTTGGCATCGCGGGATCCAGAAAAAAGCGTGCCACAGACAAGGACTTAAGAATGGATCCCGCGCTCATAAGGAATTCTAAGGGCGCGCCTGCGGCTTGCCCATAGTTCCTAATGGCCGGGAAGACGGTTTTGGACTACTGGCTAAGAAGACAGCTTTGGACTAGGAAGACGGCTTTGGACCGGGAAGACGATCCTTGGGCCGGGAAGACGGAGACTCTGGAATCCTTGGACTGGGAAGGCGAACTTTGGGCCGGGAAGACGATCCTTGGACTGGGAAGACGAGTATTGAAGCAGACAATCATAACCCTGCCGCCCAGCTAGATAACCTTAAGCTGACCGTCTGCAACGCTTATCTTCAATTTTCCACTCATGAAATCCTGAGCATGCTTACCAAAGAGCTCTAAACGCCACCCGTGGAGAAAATGTAGGTCTTCGCTTTCACCACACACAAACTTTTCCAAATCTTTTGTGGTGGCTAGCAACTTTCGGGCTACGCCTTCTTTTTCACAATAAAAATTCACAAGAAGTTGCAGGCTCTCCATTATCACTTTTTGATCAGAGGAAAGTCCTCTCTTTTTAGGAAGCTGCGGATAACTTTCTTCAGGCAATGCCAAGACTTTCTGAACACAGTCAAGAACAGATTGAATTGCCTTACGATTTTGCTTTAGAGCGCCAACACCTCTCATTTGCAAAATATCTTCTGGCGTTTCTGGGATCCGTTTAGCTACTTCTGTAAGCACATCATCCTTAGCAATAGTTGACCGAATAACATTTCGACGCTCAGCTTCAACTTCTCGCCAAGCGGCTAACTCCTTTAAAAGCGCTAGGAATTTCGGCGTATCTTTGCGAATTTTTATGCGTTTCCATGCATTCTCGGGCAAAACTTCGTAGGTCTGCCGAGATTCCAATATAGCCATTTCTTCTTTAACCCAGCCTTGCCTGCTCGAATCTTCCAACTGAGACTTGAGTGTTTTATAAATTCCCTGCAGATAGATAACATCCTCTAGGGCATATTGGATTTGCTCCTTTTTCAAGGGACGACGAGACCAATCCGTGTATTGATAGGTTTTATTAACACTTTTATCTAATATCTTTTCAACAATAGAAGCGTACCCAACCGAATCACCAAAACCACAAACCATGGCAGCAACTTGAGTATCAAAGATGGGGTGGGGGATTTCACCACTGAGATGGAAAAACAGCTCTAAATCCTGGCGGGCTGAATGGAACACTTTCAGGACTTTAGGATCAGCGAGGAGGGCGTACAAAGGTTTCAAGTCTAACCCCTTAGCTAGAGGATCTATAATCCCAAGATGTTCTCCGACGCCGATCTGAACAAGGGATATCTCAGGCCAGTAGGTGCGCTCTCTTATAAATTCAGTATCGATTGCAATAAAGTCGAATTTGCTGACGTCTTTACAAAACGTTTCAAGTTCTGATGTGGTTGTAATCCATTGGTGGGGAGTAACTGACAATTGTTCTTCCTTATTTTAAGCTTCTTTTTGAAAACATATCCATGTTAGACAAGAGAACTACTACATTTTTTAAAGGCCTTCTGCAATAGGGATCACCATGAAAAATTTTCTTACCTCCCACGAAACAGCTCGTTCCAACAGTTGGGAAGTCATCAAATATCTCTTACGTTTTTTGTGGCCAAAGGATTGCCTTAACTTTCGATTGCGCTTAGTGCTTGCATTTTCATCTCTTGCCCTCTCAAAAGTCATCGCCGTCTGGGTGCCCATCTACTACAAGAAGGCTATAGATAGCCTTAATATCTCCAGTGAAAGCACGCTCTTGATCGTCCCAATAGGGCTCTTGTTGGCCTATGGGATGGCAAGAATTTTAGCTTCACTATTTTCTGAATTGCGGGATGCCGTCTTTGCAAAAGTAGAACATCGCGCCATTCGAAATATAGCTCTAATGGTCTTTGAACACTTACACACGCTCAGCCTAAGATATCACCTGGATCGTAAAACAGGAGGCCTCAGCAGATCAATAGAGCGGGGGACTCAAGCAATTGAGAGTCTCCTTAAGTATGTGACACTGTTTATCTTCCCAACTTTCATTGAGATCATACTTGTCTGTGGCCTTCTGGCATACATGTACGAAGTTATATTTTCCCTCATCACTCTCGTAACCATGCTCTCTTATGGCGGCCTGACAATCCTGCTGACCCAGTGGCGTGCAAAATTCCTTAAGCAGATGAATGCTTCAGACGAAGAAAGCAATTCGAAAGCTATAGATAGTTTATTGAATTATGAAACGGTTAAGTATTTCGGAAACGAAGAGCACGAACGACTTAGATACGATGTTTCTCTTTCAACTTATGAAAAAGCAGCGGTTAAACTTAAAATCAGCCTCTCAGTACTCAATATCGGGCAAAGCATAATTATCTCTGCAGGGCTAACTATTGTGATGCTCTTAGCCGCTCAACGCATAAGCACAAATACAATGTCTATTGGTGACTTCGTCTTATTGAACACCTATCTCATGCAGCTCTATTGGCCCCTTAGCAACCTTGGCTGGGCCTATAGAGAGATCAAGCGAGGATTTATAGATTTAGACTCCATGTTTTCTCTTTTAAAAGTACCGATTGAGGTAAAGGATCCTCCTAATTGCGATCCTATTGACATGACTGAGGGTGCCGTCTTATTTGAAAATGTTTCCTTCTCCTATACAAATACCCGTTCAATTCTGAAGGATGTTAGTTTTTCCATTCCTGCTGGCAAGCGTGTTGCCATGGTTGGCGCCAGCGGGGCAGGGAAGTCTACCATAGCTCGATTACTGTTTCGATTCTATGACGTCACAGAAGGCAGCATATCCATAGATGGGCAAAACATCCAATCTGTACCCCAAAAGAGTCTCCGCCATCAAATTGGTGTCGTTCCTCAAGATACCGTTCTTTTTAACGACTCTCTCCATTACAACATTGCCTACGGAAATCCTAACGCCTCAAAAGAAGAAGTTCTCCAAGTTATCAAGTTAGCCCATTTAGAGGCCTTTATTGAAAAGCTACCAGAGGGCCTAGATACCCTTGTTGGAGAACGAGGCCTTAAACTCTCTGGCGGAGAAAAACAGCGCGTTGCCATTGCCCGAGCCTTGCTCAAGCAACCCAAGATTTTCATATTTGATGAAGCCACCTCTGCGCTTGATACTCATACGGAAAAAGAAATCCAGGAAAACCTACGTGAGATTTCCCAAGAGCATACAACCTTAATCATTGCACATCGCTTGTCGACCATTGTGGATGCAGACGAAATACTTGTCCTGGACAATGGAGAAGTAACAGAGCGTGGAACACACCACGAGCTATTAAGCCTGAAAGGTATGTACGCCAAAATGTGGACTCGGCAACAAGAAAAGCAAAAAGAAATAGGGCAGGCCGCTTGATTATTGGTGTGGAGCATGCAGATAAATAGCTAAAATTTTACTTATATTTTAGCGAAATAAGTTAATTCTAGATAGTTTTAGCGTTATTTTGTTGAAAATTATGAGTGATGGTGGTAGGGTTTCGATACTACAGTATTTTTTACGGTATTGCTTGTGGAATAGACGATGAGGACTAAAATGAGACTAACATCTAAGGTATATGATGCAACTGAGATCTTTCAAAAGAAAGCGAGTCTTTGCCCTACTTGTAAGTCACCTTCTTCTCCCCAATTTGCCCCTTTTTGTACGAAGAGATGCCGTGAAGTTGACCTAGGGCATTGGCTAACGGGCTCATATTATATTGCCGGGGCAGAAAAAGCAGTGGAACGCCCAGTAGCAAACGACGACTTTCAACAGTTGCTTGGATAAACAATACCACCCTCGGTGCTATTGTTTTTTTTACACCTACGTCTAGACATTTAAATTAGTGGTTTGTCTGCAGATAAGCGATGAACTCAGAAGTACGGAACCTCTGTTTTTTGAGGCTGTTCCTCCTCTATTTTCCCAAAACCTCCAAATGCCTCCCCTAATATACTGAGTTCTGTCGGCAATATAAGGGGATCATAGAAAAAGTCTTTGGGCAATTTAAGCACTATGCCTTCATCTGACTGTCGTAAGCTAGTTTGTTTTAAAATTTCGGGACAGTTACCTGACACAACCATTCCGAGTCTGAGGGCAAGACCCAAACGCTCCGCTCGCTCTTTCTGAGAAGGCGTTAAGAAATATTCTACAATCTCCTTATATTCCCTATATAAGTGGTCGCCGTAGCGGTTAGAAAGAGTATAGGCGAGGAAAATATGTTCATGATGGGAAAGTCCCATAAGAGACATCCCAACAACGGTCAGAAACGCCTGTTCAACCCGGTACTCATCAGGGGTTTCCCAGGCAATTTCCGACAACAAACAAGCACAGTATAACTGCATTTGTTCCCAATCAGTTAAATCGGGAAAGAGAGGCATAAACCACTGCAAAAGTGCCTTTGGGTGTCCCTCTACTATGGGAGTTCTCTGTTCCCTTTGATGGCATATGGATAAAAAGGGCAGCTTCTCTTTTTCAGATTTGGGCAAAGCCTGATAAATATAACCTTCACGAAGCCCATATGTGGAAAAGAAGACCTGACGCGGATTTACGAATTGAATCAAAGTCTCCAAAGCAAGGGCTGCCATTTGCAGCTCTTCTTTATTCTTACGATGAGGCAACCGTTCCAATTGTTTCAGTGGAAGGTTCTGTAGATGTCGAAGGTAGTCACAAAATTCATCCGGGTCAGGGCTATAGCCATATATAAGGGGTAGGGGGTAACTGGTTTGTTTTCTGTGGAGAGCACCCAAGCTTCTCCAGGCCCCACCTGTTAAATATAGTTTCTTCTTTTTCAGCGACTTCAGCCAAGGAATATTCTCCAGATGCTCAAGGACAAATTTACGGGCATCAGCATGATCATTTCCCACACGGCTCTTTAAGGTAAGTGAGCCTATGGGCAGGCTTATCATTTCTTGAACATGATCTTTATCCAGGTGCGTCATTTCCAAACTGCCTCCTCCATAGTCGGCTGTAATACCGCTCGCCTCTGGAAAGGCTGAAATAACACCATGAGCGGCGATCGTAGCCTCGTGCTCCCATGGAAGAAGCGTTATGGGCGCTTTAATAAAGCCCTCAAGCTCTTTTATAAATTGCAGGCCATCTTCCGCTTCTCGAAACACTTCCGTCGCTAACACCACACTCTCGGCGACTTTCATACTTTTTATAATTTGAAAGAACCTCAAAAGAGCAGACTTTGCCGTCTCCTTACCGACCTGGCAAAGGCGTTTTTCGGTGCCTAGCTTTGCCCCTAGGCGACAAAAAGCCTTCTCTTCGTACAAACATTGGGGCACACGGGTCAATCCCGCATAGATATTGAGTCGGATGGCGTTCGACCCCATATCAATGATGGCTAAAGATGAAGTAGGGGGCTGGTTTTTCAACTGTAGAAAAACTCCATTCTGTGGGCCTAGAAAATTTTTACAACCAAAAGCTGCAAGGCAATCCTAACACCATACCACCAGGAAACAATCCCTTTATCAAAGCTATTAACTGATCAAGGACTAGAGACAACTTCCGTCTGCAGGTGGTGGACAAGCCGGGCCAGGAGTTTTGCCCTCATCCTTAAGTTCATCCAACTTTACTTTTTTTTTCCTCTTTCTTAATCTTCTTTTTCTCTTTCTTAATCTTCTTTTCCTCTTTCTTAATCTTATTTTCAGGGTTCAAAGACTTAATTTTCTTCCCTATTTTCTTTTTTCCCTTATTTACTTTCTTCTTGATGTTTTTTAAAATATCAATTGACGAGAGGGTGATAACTTTTGGCGTAACTCCAACAGCATCTGCAAAGACTGCAGAAGTGAATCCAAGTGTTAAAAATAAAGTTATGCAGATTAATTTTCTCATTTTTGTCTCCCAGTCCCAACACATAAGCCAAACACACCCATATACTTATGATCTTATTATATTTTGGTAAATTTTGGAACAAAAACAAGTAATTTTAGAGTCATTATAGTGTGTAATATAAAATAAAATTCCGTTGAGTCTAGATTCCAGCATAGAGATAAAAAAAGGGCCCCACATAGGACCCTTAGATATTGCTGTTATGAACTAATGTCTATTTGTGATAATTCGGAATGGGTTCAGACTCGATTATAGACTCATATTGAGTACAAGCCTTTCTTTATCGTAAAAATCATTAATGACTTTATCTCGGCGTGTCTCAAATCCAACTTTTTTCATAGCAGGCAGAATAGGATCTTCGTGACAAAATATTCCCATGAGAAGTTCTGGCTCTGTCCCTTCTAGGGGAAGTTTATGTTCATTTTCCTTCAAATGCCCTACGAGTCCTACGACTCCATTCAGAATCTCTTCCGACTTGTCCGAATTTTCAAGGAGTGATTTTGGTAACATCGGTAAAATAGTTGCTAGACCTCTATTTCCAACCCTATTATACGTCACAATTTTCACTGTATCCTCTTTCAAAGATTCTAAAATTCGTGGTTCATGTCCTTCGTTAACCTGATCCAAATGTGCGCGGACACTAGCAAAGGCTAGAAAAGATTTAGCCTGCTTACATTCCTCAGTATCTCCATCGTTTATCATGAGCTTCTTCAAATAATCTGCGGAGCTATACTCACTCGAAGTTTCTTCACTATCTAATTTTATAAACGACACATTTTTTTCAACAATGCCCAAACTCACGAAGAAATCCATAAGTCCTTCAAACTTAGCAGGGTATTTCAGTGAAGGCTGACGACCCAAAACAATATACCCTAGAATAGTTTCATTCTCTGCAACACGAAGACAGTGAAAAAGGTTCCCCCCTTTGCGACGCGCCAGCTGGTTGCCAAACCACTGAGACTTCTCTCCAAGATTAGGAAGGCCTTCGGGGTAGCAGTCATTCTCCACCATGGCTTTCATTGTACCCTTATCATCAGGCTCAATGCTGGTAAGCGTGACACCACTCGGCAAAACGGCTGATAATCTTGGACCGTTCTCATCACCAGATTCTATCTTTACGTCAAACTGTGCCCCTGCTTGAGAAATCATCAAGCAAAAACAAAAGATTAGAAATACTTGCAAACGTTTCATAGCCCAAATTCCTTCAAAATATTTTTCCAAAAACTACAGTAACTAATACTGTAGTGGCCAAAAAATGCAAGAAAGCTTTGACATTTTAATGCACATATAGTAAAAGTGTATTTATTATGAATATGAAAAATGTGTCCCTTTTTGTATCTGTCTGTACTTTAGCCACCTGCGGCGCCACATCCGGCGGGTAGCCGCCATATATTCATAAGACCCACCCTACAATTTAATCTGCTCGCTTCAAACCTCCAAGGGGATGATGAGGACTGAACATAAAAAGAGCACGCATCATCCCAAGAATATAAGTAAGTAAAATGGTTCAAAATTTTAGACTAATCGTTATTGCCGGATTCGCTTTGTTTTCCATGTTCTTCGGATCTGGAAATCTTGTCTTCCCCCTTCAGATTGGTGTTCAAACCCTGGATCAGTGCTCCTACGCCCTTATGGGCTTTATCACAACCGGAGTCCTTGTTCCTTTTATTGGATTTATGAGCATGGTTCTGAATGGAGGAGATCGAAGAAAATTCTTTGCCTATTTGGGAAAAAAACCCGCTTTTGTCATCACTATAATTATCCTGTTGATTATGGGCCCCCTGGGTGTCGCTCCGCGCTGCCTCATTGTGGGGTACGGTGGCGTTAAACTAATGGATATAGGAATCCCATTTTGGATCTTTAGCGCCTTATTCTCAATTCTCATAGGAGCCTTTATCTGGAACCCCAACCGAATCATCGCCATTTTAGGCATGATTCTCACCCCTTGGCTCTTAGCTGGTGTTTTTCTTCTGATTATCACAGGGCTCTGGATGGGTTTCGAGCCCGCTTCAAGTGCCATGAGTTCCTTTAATGCAGGATGTGAAGGATTCATCCGAGGATATCAAACGACCGATCTTCCCATCGCTTTCTTCTTTTCCGTCATTACCATCGAATATATCCACTTATACTTCAAAGAGAAGGAAGCCACTGGTTCTGTCACAAAAACAGCCATCTATGCTGGCCTCATTGGAACCTCGCTCTTAGCCATTATCTACATTGGTTTTGCCACCTTGGGAGCCAAGTATGCCCCCATTCTTGGCAATACACAGCCTGAAGAAATGCTGGGCATCATAGCCGGCAGCACTCTTGGCATTGTTGCCATCCCAGCAGCCGCAATCGTTATTGCGTTAGCCTGTCTAACCACAGCCATCAGTCTTATGGCAATATTTGCGGAATTCCTAACCACGGATATCTTTCAGGGACGCGTTAATCACCATTGGTCCATTCTTATCACGGTGATCTCAACCTTCTTCGTGTCTCTGATTGGATTTGATAACCTAGCCGTGTTCCTGGGCGGCATACTAGAAATTCTATACCCAGCTTTGATTGTCTTTGCCATTGCGGTTATTTTGAATAAACTGTTCCAATTCCAATATGTTAAATCGCCCTTTTGGCTCACCATAGGTGGCATGGGCGGGTTGAAGCTATTGGCGCTGATTTAAGGAGAGGGCAGATTTCAGAGAACAGAAAGTGCCATGTATAAGCGATTACATCTGAGCTCTGAACTCCGTTGGCTGATCTCTGCTCCATGGATCCCGCGATGCCAACTCACTCTATGCCTCACCGGCTTAAGACGCCG
>JABJFC010000027.1 GCA_018662925.1 Alphaproteobacteria bacterium
AAATGATGGTAGTTTCATAATTATATTTCTTAAGAAGGGGTTACGTTTTCACCTAAAGAGTGTAACCCTTTTTCTCTCCTTTTCCAGCTATTTCCTCGCTCTCAGAGCTTTTTTTAATTCTCTATCGCGGATCCTGGGGAACTATATTAGCTGGATTATCCATTTCAGCCACTTTATCATCATATATAGGTGCTGTGATCCTATAGTAATTTTCATCACCAAGTATGTGGCTTAGTTGTTCAGCAGCTATAAGTCTTGGTCCGCTTATAGTAATATCAGGAACTTTGGCCGCCCACGGCAATTTTCCTGCTCTTCTTAGGTGGTTCCAATTAGAATATATAGCGTCTCCCGTTCCAATTGAAACCATCATATACACATGAGAAAAATCGTTAAAATTAATCTGTCGACCACCTGATAATCTCTTAGCAAAGGCATATGAACTCATTACAGGAGAGTTTTCTATTACTCCTCCATCAATATGATATTCTTCATCAATTTTATAGGCTCTAAAGAATGTAGGTGCTGCTGATGATGCCAATCCAGCTTGTGCCATACTTCTCACTAACCATTTATCATTAGATCCTGGAATTGAGGTCGCATACTCCGGAGTCTGTTTCGTTAAGTTATAACTTACAACTTGGACTGGTGCTAGCGCATCTTGTAGTTTTGCGTGGCCAAAATCTTCTTCTACAATTCGGTTTAATGTAGTTCTACTATATTTAACACCCATATACCCATTGCAATTGGTGTTACAAGCAAAACAGCCACAACATGTTAAAGTGTTTAAGAGACCAAAAAAGCAATTGGATGCTTTACTACGTTCTGGCATGAAGCAAGCAGACATATTCCCCGCACAATTACGAGCCGTCCACTTTTTAAAGACTTTTCCTCCCATTTCTTCATAATATCGAACAAAATTTCCCTTGTCATCTCCCGTATCAGAGTCTCTTTCCTCAAAGACTTTGTGATCAATCATGCGTTCTTCAGAAGCATTATCTGGACATACTGCTGCTAACGCCATAAATGATCCTGTTGAAACACCGGTAATGCCACCTCTAAACAACTGATGTATTTTTTTACCAGTTTGATGCTCTATTTCTTCAATAATTTCTGCTTCAAAAACGCCCAGAACTCCACCTCCATCTAGTGCAAGTGACCGAAGTTGAGAAAAGCTGCTTTCTATCCCCACGAAAACACTATCCTTATCTACGAAATTATCTGCGTTTAAGGTTGTTTGGGCTTTATGTAAAAAACCCTCCATTTCATCTACCTCTTCAATAGAAAAAGCAAAGACGACCCTGGGATTAGCCAATAAAACTAGGCATATCAATAGACGAAGAAAACAATTCTGCATAACCTGATACTTAAAAACGATAAAATATTAAAAATCTAAAAAATAACCAACTAAAAGCAAGCGTAATATAGAGATTTGTTTTAGTGTGATGCTACATGATTGCCACGACCTGCAGTCACCCAACTCCTATCTCCAAAAACTGCTGGGTTTGGCATATAATCCCCATGCCCATCTGGAATTAAAAAATGAGACCTAATAGCACCTTCTTGAGCTACTCTATGCATTTCTATAATTTCTGGATCTGTGGGATTCAAGGCAGCGTTTGTTCTTTCTTTAAGTTGTTTCATCACTGCTTTAGCCCATTCAGCTTGCTGCTTTCTAGCTTCACCTTTATCTGTTGACCATGTTGGAATCGGGCAGTCGGCATTCGAGAGACTTCCTGAACTTGAAGAGTTTGCAGGCACAGAAGAAGTACGCTTTAGCTTTTCATCTTCTGATATTCCATCTGTATCTTCGCCTTGCGCATTTACTAACGTAGAAAAACATAGCGCATACACGCCAATCATCAGATTCAAACCAAGATTCCTCATAGCTAGCTCCTCTCTTTCATCAAAAATCCAATCAGTCTCAATGAATTCAATATATAATAATTTACTATATTGTCAACTTTTTTAATGTTTTTTGTATAGAGAGGATATAGCAGAAAGTATTTTCTAATATTCTGGCTAGTTCGCTGCTGTCATGCAGAATATGTACACATTTATTCATATAAGAACTGAAATTTCAGCTATAATAATCACGGGACTTAGAGAATCCCTGCTGTTTCTCAACATAAGTTTTCAACTCTTTGATGAATGTCAGATTGCATGGGCCTAGATTTTTCCTGAAGGAAATACCTTTTTCGAAGAGTTAGATGTATACGCTCAAGTCTTTTCGCTCTTCTTCGCCAAGCGATGAGCTTTGATAAAGTTTTATCTCTTTGAGCGGCCCCGTCAAATTAATGTGGATCCCACCAAAACAGGTTAAAAAGTACCTGTTCTACATATTCCATATCAGAAAATCTACTAACGACAATGCGTTCCAAATCCCAAAACAAAGCGTCATTTCTGAAAACTGCCCTCGCAAGAAGAATTCCTTTACAATCCATCTCATACGTTTGATTAGGCCACAAATAAAGATCTTCGCTCTCTAGCGTGTTAAGGGGTTGTAATTTAGTGTGCAGAGCTTCCCATACACTCTGATCCGCCTGTAATCCTAGAAGCTCTGTGCGTGCTTGCCTAATACCCTTCACCCGGTCAATACCAATCTCCAGTGAGTCAAGTCCCATCGTTGATAGTTTGTCTTGTAATTGTGCTCTCAAACGAAGAACCTCTGACTCAAGACCTGCCGGATCGGTAAAAGGTTCATCAGAAGGCACAGCATAAAGGCAGTTTGTTATAGATCCGAAAAACATCAAATGTAAAAAAAGCCTGAAGAACACACTAACTTTAGAGTTCATATTTGATACACATAGCATCGTGCAACTCCTCATCTTTGAGGCCAACAACCCCTGAAAATTATGTATAATCTTGTCGCCGCGCGTTTCAAGTTTTTTAATCTTTTCAAAACGAGTTTTTGATTTTTTCCTTTACTATTTTTGGTTGTTTTGCTTTTACATTCCACAACGGATTATCCAAAGAAAATGTTGGGGCATTTTCAAGTGAATTTCTGAATGAGGAGGAAAATCATCAGTATAACTGCCTTGCCCTCCCAATTTTTTAGGAATAGCCTGGACAACATGATCTGTAAGAGATGTGATAATAGGGATAGTGAAAATGCGTCGAAAGAACATTCTAATCCTATTTACTATGATACAATTTAATTGGATTCATATTCTAGAGGTGGACGCTACGTCTCGTGCCTCTAGTCAGTTAGTGTGCACTGCGGTTTCTGCATTTGAAGAAGAAGAAAGCCCGCACGGAAACTTTAGTAGAAAACTATTTTCTAGTCCTGCACCTTCCCGCACGAAAAAGGATGTATTCGACCTTCAAAAAGAGCTTAATGCTTTAGGACAGTCCCATAATCCAACCAACATACTAGATCTAAAGCCATGGAAAATACATGGAAGAGAAACGAAAGGCCGCATAGGTTTATGCCCCCCTTTGACATCGCGATAATTCTTTCTCCAACTAACTCTTTTCTTCATCCCCCTAGCGGCTATACTGTAGAATATGTTCCCGGAATTGGGCTGGTGGGCACACTAAAAAAACGGTAAAGTAGTGGCTGAATTGTTGATGTTTTGTATTTATAAAACCCAGACTTACAGAGTAAGGACAGATAAGTTGATAAAAAAAATACGTATCGTTACTTTTCTCCTTGGATTCAGTCAGCTCATACTGTCAGAAAGCGCTGCGGCTCCAGAATATAGTGCAACAGGATTTGTCCGTGCGACAGTTCCCATGGCCCTTGAACGCTTATTAAGTGGAGACGGCTCCCATGAAAGAATCCTTTCCTTTATGAATGCTTTTTTGCCCAAATACGGTCAAATGGAAAAAATAACAATTTTCAAAAGCATAGAATGTCCGGAAGGGAGCTATGAGACCAAGTATGCCTCTAGAACGACCCCCCTTCTCTATGACTGTGTTGGAGAAAAGGGTGAAGGATACTTGGTCAGTATCAGAAGTGAGTTGTATATTGATAAAAAGCATCCTGGAAAATTTACCGGACTCGCGGAAGAAAGAACCTCATCACACTCCGAGTTTCTCAATAATTTTCAATCTAGTTCAACCTGGAATAGGGATGCAGGTTTAACTGATGTTGTCGGAAATCGAAAAGTTGTTTCTTTGTGTTTTGTTGATTTTCCCTTCAGTGTTTCTGAATCTTGTTTTGTAAGCTCCATACACGAATCCAGAGATGTTCCTTCCAGCATTCATATTTATCTTCATGAACTTGGGGATGTCCATATTTTCGAAAAGATGCCTCCAGAAACCGGCCAATGGTTAAGGCTTCTAAAAAATTCATGGAACTTTCTAGAGTGCCCAACAGCAGGTTTCGTAGCCGAAGGCTATAACGTGTTAGACGCACAGAACTGGCCCACGAGAGATTTGTTTCTATATTATAGAGAGTTTGCACTATCAACCGATGCAGAAGCTGACTTTTTGGATAGCTATCTCGGTGGGCGTATAAAGGGACTTAGTGATCAAGGAATGCCACCGGAAGACATTCAGAAATCTTTAAATTTAACCCTATCCCAGCCCATTGAAGAAGAAGTTGAGCTCCTTTCTGCGGAAACTTATGAAGATAATATTAGCTTGAGCGATCAAGAAAAGAGAAAGGCATATCATCAGCATAGGACACAAGACATGACGCAATGGCCAGCAAGCTACCATAAAGAGGTATTGGAGCAAAGACACCCTCTAGAACTTGCAAAAAAGGCAGCAAAAGTATTTGGATACCGGAGAAGCTTGGGGTTAGAACTAGAAGTTGACGCATGCCCCTAAGAGATTTTGCGGAGGTTAAAGTGACAAAATCCTCGGCCTACGTGCTTGCCAGCAAGCATCCTCTATAGCGTTAGCTTACTGGCTTTGCTCTGTAGATTTTTCCAAAGCGTTTTATATCTTATCACCAATTGCATTATCTCTAAATAAAGAAAAGCCCATCACTGGCCCAAATATCCGTTTTTTTCCTTCAAGCAAGTAAAGCATGCTTCTGAATGGCATTCTCCTTTCAAAATATACATCATAGAGAGACGTTCTTCTATGTGCATTAGCAAATTTACAGCAATTAAGTTCCGCAAAAAACCAACCATTCGGATTTCCATTTTGACCTTCTTTAGCAAAATTGTTGATCGCCTCAAAAATGACTTCCTCGTCTGCCATCTTAAAACTTTGGACTGAACTAATCACACTCCATCCCTTAGCCACTCCAGCATGAAGATTCCCCTTTTCCAACTCCCTTTCTATAACAACTTTCTCCTTAGACTCCCATAAAGCTTTTTGTTCTGAAACAAAGTCTGGATCTTTTAAAAACTTGAATCGTTCCCAGTTTTTTTCGGCATCTGTTGGTTTGATACCTGTGCAACTAGTTGCACCTATATTTATTTTAAGAATCATTACTTTTGTTCGAAGAGTTCTTTTAGCTTCATCCTGATCTAATGTCCCAGAAAAATAGAGCCAGTGCGCCATAGAGTTTCCATAAACGGTTTCATATTGTGAGCCATCCTTCCCACGTTTGTTATCTCCGGCAACCCTCAATGTTTCCAAATGTCCCCGTTCTAATAATCGAGGATTCTCCCAAAAAAGGTTTTCGAAAACCGTCTTTATCAACGCTGCATTTTGATAACTATTGAAAACTGTATATTCTAAATAACTTAAAAGCTGTTCGTCACCCAAAACTGCTCGAAGCAAAAGATGAGCCTTACAGGCATGTTCAAAGGAATCTTGTGTTGGCCATCTAAATAGGACGTCCTCTTCATCTAAATTCCCTTTAAGGGGTTGTAAGCTAGCATAGAAGCGTTCCCAGGCCTTTTCGTTTTCCACTTCAAAATTAATAAGTTCAAGTCGAGCTCCTCTAATATCTAGAATTCTTTTGACGCCTCTCTCACACTGCTCTTTCCAATACTCCTCATTTCTTTCACTAGGGATTTTTTTTTCATCTTCAGTTCTTTGGATATTTGAACTCCCCGATCCACATTCATCAGGAACCGTAAAACTCTTTGAAAGAAGAAGTTCTCTTAAAATATGTACTTTTTCAAAAGCACTTTTTTGAAAATCTTCCTGTGAAAATACTTCCTCAGGCTCAGGCGGCATTGAATGGCATATTTGAGCTAAGGTAAAAAAACTGAGAATAGAAATAATTTTTCCAAGCGTTATGTCTCTCATTATTTTTTCCTTCTAAGCAAAAGCTTTATATCAGCGTTTCTAAAAATTTGCATTCGCTCGACACCATCTTCAAATCTGGCCGTTTTCCCCAACAGAAAAAAAACATCTTCCAACCGAATGATGGGCTGTAGCGTTTCATATAGCCTTCGCCATACTTCAGATTCTGCCTCCAATTCTAAGAGCTCTGTCCGAGCCATTCGGATTTTTTTGACACATTCAATAGCAGATTCCAGAGACTCAAAATTCATAATAGTCAGCTGTGCTCCCAGCCCTTTCTCAAACGACAAGCTTCCCCCCCCAAGGCTATCAAGGTCTGTATATGCAAATGATGTTGAAGAAATTCTGGAACAAACTAAATGCAAAAGGAATAAATGTTTTAGACATAGTAGAAAAAGCCTTAGAAAACTTTCAACAAATTTAGACGTCGGTAAAATACACTTATTTCCTCTTGGAAATTATTTCTTCGTACAGTTCACATATTCTATTTATATTATGATTTGCATCTCTTGCGAGCCTTCGCGTGGACTCGTCAGATCTTTCATAGCGTGCTTCCCACTCTTCACCAACATTTCTTATAATTCTCGTGGTCGTACTATTTGGGAGCTCACGCACAGTTCTCTCCAGCCCCACACTTTTCACTGTCGTATTAAGTAAATAAATTTCTGAAACAAACCGTGCTCCATGATTCCTCAATCTAGAAGAAGGCAATACAGTCAAACCAAACGATGAAGTGCTTTTAGCGAGCAGTATAATTTGAGCAAACTTTTGCGCCAATTCACTTGATTTCGTGGTAGATGCCTCTATTGGAACGCCTAAAACTATTCCTACAAGGGCTATATGTATCCTTTTCATTTCCTCCTCCTAGCTTTAACTATATTTCTAAGTCTCAGATTTCCAGTCTTTTTTAAATTCTAACACTTTAATCTTTTTTGCATAATCTACACCTCAAACGTCTTATAAAAAACCCTGCAAATCTCAAAGAAAATACAATATTTTAATATATCGTTAGTCCTCAGGCCCTGATTAATAAGTTTAAAGTCGAGCAAGCCTCCTCAAATCCTCCTGGGATAACAAAATTCAACAAATTTCCTAGATACTAATATCAATCCCATTTTCTTTAAATAATGCTGCATTAACTAAAGCTTCTTCTTTCCTGAATGATCTAAGTTTTCCGCCTTCGTTTAAGTAAAGAATACGCCTATATGGTGTTTCCCTTTCACGATATAGTTCAGCCTCATTATCACCTCTAAAATGATTGACCAAACGTGAGTTATATGAATAAGCCCAAAACCAACCCTTCGGATTTCCGTTTCGCCCTGCTTTAACAAAAAAATTGACAGCCTCCAAAAAAACTTCATCTTCTAACTCACTAAGATCTCGCGCAGGTGGAGCTATTTTGCATCCCAAAGCTATTCCGGCATGAAGACTTTCTTCCTCTAACTTCCTTTCCAAAGTATCCTTTCCCTGAACCCTCCAAAAAGTTTCTTGCTCTGAAACAAAGTTTGGATTTGTTAAAAACTTAAATCGCTCCCAGTGCTTTTGGGCCTCTAAAGGTTTGATAGCTGTGAAACTAGTTGTACCTATATTTATTCTAAGAATCTTTATCTTTTCTCGAAGAGTCCGTTTCTCGTATTCTTTACTATACTTCCAAGAAAAATAGAGCCAGTGTGCCATAGAGTTCCCATAAACGGTTTCATATTGTGAAGCTTCTTTCCCACATTTATTATCTCCAGATACCCTCAATGTTTCCAAATGTCCCCGTTCTAATAATCGAGGATTCTCCCAAAAAAGATTTTCGAAAACCGTCTTTATCAATGCTGCATCTTGATAAGTATTGAAAACTGTAAATTCCAAATAACTTAAAAGCTGTTCGTCGCCTAAAACTGCTCGAAGCAAAAGATGAGCCTTACAGGCATGTTCAAAGGAATCTTGTGTTGGCCATCTAAATAGGACATCCTCGTCACTTAAATTCCCTTTAAGGGATTGTAAGCTAGAATAGAAATCTTCCCAAGCTTTTTCATTTCCTACTTCAAAATTAATAAGTTCACGTCGCGCCTTTCTAATATTTAGGATTCTTTTTACACCTCTCTCGCACTGGTCTTGCCAATAGTCCTCATTTCCTTCATTAGGGGCCTTTTTTTTATCTTCAGTTTTTTGGATATTTGAACTCCCTGCCCCACTCTTATCCGGAATCGTAAAACTCTTTGAAAGAAGAAGTTGTCTTAAAACATGGACCTTTTCAAAAGTACTTTTTTGAAAATCTTCCTGTGAAAATACTTCCTCAGGCCCAGGCGGCATTGAATGGCAAATTTGAGCTAAGGTAAAAAAACTGAGAATAGAAATAATTTTTCCAAGCGTTATGTCTCTCATTACTTTTTCCTTCTAAGCAAAAGCTCTATATCAACGTTTCTAAAAATTTGCATCCGCTCGACACCATCTTCAAATTGGGCCACTTTTCCCAACGCAAAAAAGTCATCTTCTAACCGAATGATGGGCTGTAGCGTTTCATAAAGCCCTCGCTATACTTCAGGTTCTGCCTCTAATGTCCGCTCCGCTCTGTTTTTTTTACTCGCTCAATACCAGATTCCATAGTCTCAAAACTCGTAGTAGACAGTTGTCCTTCCCACCACTTCCTCAAACGATGATCTTCTCTCTCAACGGCTAGCAAGATCTGTATATGTAACAGGCGTTGCAGATACACTGGGACAAACAGCGTCACAGAACGTAAAAAGGAATAAACTAAATGCAAAAGGAATAAATGCTTTAGACATAGTAGAAAAAACCTTAAGAAAATGTCAACAAACTCAGACGTCGACAAAATGCATCTCTTACTTTCTGGAAATTATTTCTTCGTACAGTTCACATATTCTATTTATATTATGATTTGCATCTCTTGCGAGCTTTCGTGTGGATTCGTCAGATCTTTCATAGCGTGCATCCCACTCTTCTCCAGCATTTCTGATCATTCTAGTGGCCGTACTATTGGGTAGTTCCTGTAGAATTCTCTCCATCCCCACGCTTTTCATTGTCGTATCCAGAAAATTAATTTCATCAAGAAAAAGTCCACCACTCTCCTGTAGCCTAGAGCGGGGCAAGACAGTCAAACCAGGGTTTGCTGTGATTCTCGCAAGTTTTAAAACTTGAGCAAATTTTTGCGCCAATTCAAGTGATTTTGTTGCAGATGCATTCAATGCAGCGACTAGAAAGAAAACTATGCCTATAAGGACTACGTGTATCCTCTTCATTTCCTCCTCCTAGGTTTAACCAAATCTCAAATATCATATTTCCCCATTACTTTTTGAATCCTAGCACTTTAAGTTTTTTTGTATACACTCCATGCGTTTTTCCACATGCGCACTGGTGTGCAATAGGAACGTTAGTCATTGTGTACTAGAACACGTACAAACGAATTTTGAGAGGTGGACTCGATACCTGCTTTTCATTTTTTTGATCCACAGTATAACGAGTTCACGTGTGATTCAAAAAATTTCTATTAGAAGGTCTAAGCCTATGTTGGTATCAAAGAAATTTTACGCAGCTTTTCTAGCTTTGATTTTGATCACAGCCTATGTGGAAAAAGCAAAAAGCATTAGATCTCGTATTTACAATCTTGGAATCGATGATGAATATCTTGTTCTTAAAAAAAGGAGCGATATAGAAACAATTAAAGAGCAAATAGGAACCTTTACTTCTGGTAGGGGATCTACAATCAAAAAATTTGATTTAAGTAGAAATTCTTATATATGTCCGTACGATCTAGATACAATTGATGACTATCTATCTGGGCCCACGTTTCCAAACGTAGAGACTATCGATTTTCATGAATGTGGTCTTACTTGTATGGGTTATGAAAGTTCCTTAAGACATTTATTGGAGAAACCAAACCTCAAGTTCTTTAACATAGCGTCGAATCCCATAGCGATAGGTTCTATATTTGCAGACCACATAAGATCTTGGATGGAGAATGGAAGTGCGGAACTGATGATCAATAAATTGATTATGGAACCTTCACATCTTGTGGATACCCTTGCAGAAGGCCCCTATAAAGAAAGACACAGGTTGTTTTATCAACAAAACCCGTTAGCCATTAGCAGGTATAGGAACGAGAATGACGCATATTGGTATCCATATCATTCAATTCCAAAACGTAAAAAATATAAATCCAAAGGAATACAAGTAAACCTTAACATCGAGGACGACGATTCCAGCGATTATATCTATTCCAGCGGTTCCAGTACTGATAGTGATTAAAGAAAATGGGCCGCAATATAGATTACTTCTTCGAGAAACTCTTCACTCGCCGTTATGACAAAAGGATTAGCCGCCCCGTTCTCATGATCATCTAGCTCCGTTTATATAAAGATCATGCAGATTTCTAATAATACCTAATTCGTGGAAAAACATATCTTAAACAAGTCAACCTTTCTAACTTAACTCCACCCACCTATTTATTTTTTGCAGGATAGAGAGTGACTTTAATTGTATGATCGTTAATTCTTTCCACTTTTGGGGGTGGTACTTCCGCTTCAAGCTTGCCATCAGTGTAACGCCATAGAGTCAAATCATCATTTAAAAAGACTCTGGGCCTTTTTAAAAGATCGGTAACGTCTGGAGTCGGTACGCTGGGTAGTGGTTCTGTTGGCCGAAAACCTTTGGTTATGCGTGTGCTTCCTCTTTTCATAATATCACTAGTTCCTTTCACCAGAAACTTTGACTGTGAGGGGCCTGCAAATGCAAACTCAGCTTGCAACACCAACACACAAATCATACTTACAAATAGCCTACTCATGGGAAAACTCCGAAAATAAACTTTATCCACTACCAATCAGCACTGGGTAGAATCTTCTGTAGGTCTAACGTCACTTACAATCAAACAGTCCTTAGACCTTCTGTGCAGAAAAGACCAAGAAAAGCGAAGAAAGAACGTTCATTAACTCTTTCCTTGTTTAGAAGCATCTTTGAGATGCTAGCTTCTTGCGTAAGAAAGATCCATCATGAAAATTATAGGAATTTCGCGTGTACGGCTTTTAGGAAAGTCAATTCATTCCCGTGACGAACTTGGGATATAGAAATTCCAATGTGCACGGGTAGTCGGGTCCTCAGAGATTTCAGCTAACTGATTCATTGGTATCCATATTAGCTTCCTTGCCATTATTTCTGGTTTTGGAAAATCAGTTTCAAGCTCAAGAATAAAGTCTGTAAAAGTATATAGGTCAGGAATAATATTATCTGCCAAATTTAAAAATTTAAAATTTGGCTTTCGAAGAAGTTCCAGAAAAACCGCTAAATCCTTTCTTGTAATTCTATTCTGGCTTAGATCAACCACTTCTAGACTTGTGAATCGCTCATCAGTCACAAAATTAGAAAGAGGCTTTATTGCTTCAGTGGTAATATGATTACGACTGAAATCCAGTCTGCGAACACTCGCGGCCCCTCCTGGATGATCATTATCTACGTATTCACGTACCTTTTGAAGAACAGTATCTATATCATCATAAAGAGCACTAAACTCCATGCAATGAGTATCAACTCTTAGAGTCGAAATCCCAGATGGTATTATTTTACACCAATTCATCAACATCATAGATTCTAGTAAGGCACGTACTGCGTCATTCGGAGAGGACTCTGCCTTTAATATCGATTTTGATTTAGGAGCATAAAATCGAAACATACTAACGCTCGCGCCATAATCTAATAAAGCTGAGCTAAGCAATAACTTGCAGGACATCTGAGCATAATTCTTTCTAGCATCAGAACCCGAGAGCTTCTTTAATGTTTCGTGCAAAATACTGGCAATCTCAAAAGTAGTTGCACCATCTGTGTCTTCTTCTAAAGCGCTATCCACGAATGCTTTAACTTGGACTAGGCCTTCTGGGTCTTCTACGAATCGCGTAATAAACGTGTCTCTTTCATGTTCAGGGGTAGCCCTGTATCGGCTCAAGGTAAGCCCCTCGTCAGTATCATCTTCACTGTCACTTAAAGCCGCGCAGGAGGGCGAATTTTTCAATATGAGAAACATGAATAGGATTAGAACAGAATATTTTTTCATACAAAAAGCCTTATAACTTGTACTTCACCGTAACAAATTTTACGCCATTATCAATAGTTCAAACCATGATCATCTAGCTGGGTTGATAGAAACTCTATTTTTTCATATTTTGTCGCTACATTTGAAATATTAATGTAACTTCTTTAGTTTTTTTATTTACCCAAACCCTTACATCTTCAGGAATAACTAGAGCTACCTTAGGATCAAGAGTTAAAGGATGTAAAAATATCACTTCTTGCTTGTGGCCATCTAGGCATCCAAATTCACCTGGCTCAAGGAATTCGAGATCCCTTGATTGAAGAAATTTTTTAGCAAGAGTTAATATGCGTTCTTTATTCATGATTATTCCTAGAAATGTTATGTCGTTGGCTTAAGCCTCTCAAAGCAATGTATAGAAAATTCTCTACCTAGACATAGCCCGCCTCATAAATCTTAGAAACTCAAAAGCATCTCGAAGTTTACCATCCCCATTCCTAATGGGAATACTAATTTCTTCGTTAGATTTCAAAACCACTTCCAGACACTCATATTTCAGCTTTCCCTCTCCTGGGAGAAATGGCTTTATATCTTTCACCTCTTCGTAAAAAACAATATCAGAAGAGTCTTTTCTAATAACCTGAACACCCTTTCTCCCGACAACGACACTGTCTTCTATAGTGCCCGGAGTATTTCGATAAATCCCAGCAAAAGAGCCTATTATGCCAGGATCTACCTTTCCTTCGAGATATCCGGGTAATTCATCCAAAACTTCAAAGGAACTAAATGGACCTAAAATCTTCCTGGCTCTAAATATGATATCCATATATCCTCTCTCTTTATTTGACTTGTATTATAAAGGAATCGTTTGCTCCCTGACTAGTCATCCCATACCTTTTGGAAAGCACATTCTGTAAGCGTGGATTAGCTAATGACCCTTCTATCCTGAGAGTTTCAGCACCTACTCCCCTTGCTGTACCAACTAAATTACTAACAATTTCGTGGGGATTCATAAGTTTAGCATCAATCATATCTACCCTAACAGTAGCCGCTTTACCTTGAATAGAGAATGTTCCTTCTAGTATTTCTATCTTTCCTCTAATTCCAAGATCTTCCGGCGTAAGTTTTCTTGAGAAATTAACTGAACTTCTAGCAATCTCTTTTTCTGCTGAGGAAGCCGCAACCGCGGCCTTTGATCCCAAACCTTCAAACGCTTTTTTCATTAGAGCGTTATCAAAGACAAGCTTCTCAGCAGATTTGTCAAATTTGGCTAACGTATCCCCTACTTTGGAGAGTATTCCGAAAAACGTAGAATATTTTCCACTAAAGGCGATCCAAGCAGCTTCAATAGATGGATAAATGCCTGGTAAAACCTTTCCGCCAATTTTGAGAGCGAATTTTCCCACTTTGAGGCTGGTAGTCACTGCTTTAGCACCAGTCCACCACAAAACTATTTCAACACTAAGTCTCTTTAAGCCTGCTTCTGGACCTTCTGTTTTAAAGACATGATAAATTTCATAAAGGTCATATGCTGCAATTCCCGCTAAAATCAAAGGAACAAAAAATGCGTTGTTACGAGCGGCAACTGTTCCTGTTTCAGAGGCCACAGAAGGATCCTGATCCAGAGCAGCTGCCACCAGTGCCGCAGCAAAACGAGCTCTATCTGTTCCTTGTTTTGCAACCTCATCGTACGATTCTGTGGAGTCTTCATCGGAAGTCCCCACGTGGGAATTGCGATACTCTTCCGCAACCACTTCTCCCACAACAGCCCCTATAGCTCCACTCAGGGGGTCTCCACTAGCCAATCCTCCTTCAGCAGCCCCCAATAACGCATGAAGCACTTTGTGGGAAACATAATCAATTTCGCCTAATTGACGGGCCTCCCCTATCTCGGAGGCGAAATGCCCTCCGGCTGCTCGAGAAAAACCTGTTCGAAGACTTGTAAGGAAGCTATCTTGTATGTCTTCTTGACCAAGCGTACTTCTAAATGCTGTTTGGGAAGCCGCAGAAATACCTTCTTCCCTTAAACGATCTCCAAAAGTCTGAGTATCTGTGCAAGTATTAATATCAAATTCTTGTAGCAAACCTTGCGTCAAGCCTGCTGTGAACATGCTTACACCCAAAGAGCGCAAGGAACGCTCTGACGTTATATCACGTAATGCGTCACCTATATCCCCTCTGTTTGAAATTAAGGCAACTGCCGCCTGTGAAGAAAGAGTGCTTGCTGCAGCAGTTAAAATTGCTCCTACTACACCTGTACCTATGCCTGGCATAAGTATGGAGGCCGCAATAGAAATCACAACTGCAGCTGGTCCACCTAATGACTCATGTTCTTCATGCCAAGATTCATACTCATCATGAATTGCTTTCCAAACTACACCACTTTTGCCGGAAAGCGCTCTCTGCAATTCGCCTTCCAAAGAAAGTCGATCACCTCGTTCCTCAACGTGTACTTCCGGGGCATCGACTTCCAGCGTTCCCGTCCCAGGGTTTAAGACTGACCCATGAGCTCTCGTGGCCTTATATCCACTATTTGTAGATTTATTCCATAATGCGCTAGAAGAAGACGTCTGTATTGATTCAAAATAGTGATCTCGCAGTACTCTAAAGACAATTCTGCCTTCCGGTGCCGCTAAATGAATTCCATCACCCGAATCAATATTTACCCCGGAAAGCAAGAGGTTTCCAGCATGAGAAACAATTGTGCTTTTTCCTTCCACATTTGATTTTAACCCACGAGCTGTCGAGCTCTGACTTACTGAGTGAAGTGTTTTGGAACCGCCAAAAAATCCACCATCTTTATGTAAGTTGGATTCATGAAATGTGCGATCACGAGCTTCCAATGTGAGGACCGTACCTTGAGCTTCAATAGTCAGTTCCTTACCAGTGTATTCTGGAGCTACGAGCTCCATACCACCAAGGGCTTGCTGCGCAATAGTGCCACCTGAACTGTGAGAAGATGTAGCTTCATGGATGTATCGATGTGTTTCAGTTCCTGAATATTTCCCATAGTGGTGAGTGATACGCTGACTCATCTCAACCACAGGAAGATCGTATATTTTGGCCAGAGTAAAGATATGTGTTCTTAGTGCTGACTGAGTTTCAGCCGCCCTAAAAACAATATCGTCTGCTGCAAAAATCTTCAAAATTCCAGCAGCTTCTACTCTGGCTGGATATAAAATACGCTCATCGAAATCCTCTGAATTGTAGCGTATACGTTCAACTTGAGAGGCAATAGTCACACCTCCGAATAAAGAGGCAAGAAGAGCATCTTGAGTCTTAATTTTTCCATGAATAGTTAAATTGCCAGCCGGAACTATAACGGCTATATCAGCGTTAACGTCCCCGTGAATAGTTACTGATCCGGATGAACCTTTATCAAACGTATTGTGTTCTTCAAGAATATTTCCTTGCCCTTGCGGAACAAAAGCACTTGGGTTCTGCCTAATCTCGACCAAAGCTCGCTTTTGATACTCTGGATCTTCAGAAGCCTTTTTTAAAGACTCAAGCAATGAGCCAGTGTTGAACGTCGACAAAGCTGTTGGGGGAATCTCTTCATCGCCTTCCCCCCCAACTGCCCAAGAAAAACATGGCATTAATGTCGTAGTAAGATAGGAAACCGCAACAAAGACACGTAAAAATTTTAACAAATAATCTGAAATACTCATCGCTACTCTCCCAATTCCTGCTCAAGTCTTAGACGCACTACATCTTGTGCTCGCTCTTCAAGTGCAAGAATCGTACTTGGATTTCTATGGGCAAACTCCAGAAGAGCCTGCTGTAGAGGTGGATTATTGGCACTATGATAGATCATTTCCTCAACTCCATAGTGCGCTGGAAATATCCCTAAAAAGTGGGTTCTTACGTTTCCGCCCCGTGCACTTCGAGCTTCTTCCAACATAGCTGGTGGAAAGACCACATAGGGGGATAGTTCTTCTAAATTTTCCTCGTTGAGAAGACTTTGATAGAAGATCATTGGTTTTGTGGAAACGGGAAACTGTGCATTTTGCAAAACCAGCGCTTGTTCCAAATTCGCGTGCTCCATCCCTATATGCTCAAGATACTCCCTCATATTGAAGTGTAGCTCTTTGAGCAACTCCATATCTATCGGCCTATTATCATAGATATACCCCCGCATAAGAACTTCCTGGCATTCAGACCGAACACTGCCCAATAAAATGGAAGGACTGATCGAAAATAGCGAATTAGGTCTAGCTCTCTCAAACTTCCCAGTTGGTGTGCGAACAAAAACAGCTCCAGCAATATTCCGATGGAAGTTTTGAGCCTGCAATTCATCAAACCAGTACCTAGGACTGAATTTAAAGAAGACTTGAGGCGTTGTCGCTCTCGCAATATCCTCCCTTAAGTTTTCAGCTATACGTGTAGTATGAAGGTTTAGTCTATTTGACATAAGATCACGAATTGGATCCCTGGGTTCAATGTAATAGGGATTTGGACTGCCTAATTTCAAGCCTTCATCTCCGACTGTAATCAAGAGACCGGGAGTTGATATTTGACCCTGAAGAGTATGTGAAGCCGTTATGGTTTCCGTTGATGTACTCTGCTGCGCTGGAAATACCCGTTGAGCACCGGCAAAATTATTGGATCTACATAAAAAACTTGAAGCCGCATGGCAACCGGCAAATTCTCGGTGACAGTTAAATGGATAGGTAATTTCTCGAAAGCGAATCTTACTCCTAAATGTCTTCGAATCCACTAATTCTAAAATTCTTTTTTCCTGAACATCAGAAATACTAAAAAACTTTTGAAAAAGAGAAGCTTCACAATCACTTGTTTGAAGTGCTATTAGGGGAGATTTTTTATACATATATAAAATACAGCCCTTGTTTGTGATGCTACTTTCTTGATCCGAGAATAGTTCACCTTCTATCTGTAAATTCGAAGGGCCACTACTTACATAATTAAAACTGGAATGTTGCTCAGCATCTCTTCGACGTACTCTATAAGTAAACGTTATATTTCCTATATGTCTCCTCAAATGAAAGCTACCACCTCCGTTCAGCCCAAAATTATTTTCAACATGAATTTCGGAAGCTTCACAAAATGAATCACGCGGAGTAAAAATCTCTAAATTCTCAGTGAAAAAGTGGCCGCGATTAAAAAGAGGGCCTTTAAACTCTGATTTTTCTATAACCGATAAGGTACTTCCGTTGCTTATGGCGATAGGAAGGGTAAAAAGATGCTGACCATCATAAATCCCTGATCGAATTTGTTGCCCAAGAAAGTCGAATACAGGGTTATTTATATAACGAGAAAGGGGGTGAAAACTTGAACTTTGGCCGTGACTAAAAATAGTGGAAAAGTTTCTCCGAGTGGGATCGGTTATCAGACGACCAACATAGATCCCTTTCGGCGCACGTACAAAAGCATTCACCGTCGCGAGAACGGCCTTTTCTAAATCAAAAGTGTTGGCATAGCCCCTCAGAAATGAGTTCTGCAAAAGAAACTCTGGCATTTCTGCTAAATCATTATCGCCTAGCTGTATTCTGGCCTCGGGTGTATAAAAGTGTAGCCCTTTGTCGGCCTGAACCGCTGCCTGTAAGCGGATCTGCTGCTTAGGGGCTGGCAGATCTCCGGAGCCATCTCCATACAGATGCTCCATTGCGGCTTCAACCGACGTAACATTCAGTAGTCCTGTTTGCCAAAATTCAAAACTCCCTGTAGTTCGATAAGGATGCATCAGAGCAAAATCCTGCTCAGAGTCCAATCTAACGATTGTCCTTTCACTGCTGGGAATGGTATCTATCAGAAAATCTTGCACCTGAAGCTCTAAAAGAGGAGATTGAATGATTACGCCTGGTATCTCTAAGCTACGCGCTTTAAGCAAAACTTCTTCTTCAGCAAAAAAGCCCCCGTCTTTTATAACGGTCTTGGGATTGTCAGACTTATCCTGAAACTCAACTGTTGTCCCTTGCACCTTACCCAGATGTTCAACTGTCGTCGATGTTAAGAGGGAAAGAATCGTTTTTCCATTGGCTCCAATATGCCCATTCTTTCCTGTCAGATTTCCTGAACAAGACACTTGAGTTGTCTCTATGCCGCTGATGCTTCCATTCTCATTTTGGAGGTCTTTTGTTTGGAGAACCACCCCACCCCGAGCATGGATCTTTCCGCCAGTATTATCAAAGCCTTCCTCAACTTCTAGGGTAATGTTTGATAAGAATTCTAGATTACCACCAGTGTTCTTAAATTGTGTTGAAAAAACTGAAAAAGATTTTCCTTGGAGCTTTCTCGTATTTTGAAAAAGAGCTCCATTAT
Organism: Alphaproteobacteria bacterium; assembly: GCA_018662925.1. Classification (NCBI taxonomy): domain Bacteria; kingdom Pseudomonadati; phylum Pseudomonadota; class Alphaproteobacteria; species Alphaproteobacteria bacterium. The sequence continues at coordinate 18,458 of JABJFC010000027.1, forward strand.
AGCTAAAAGCTTCCGCTCTAACATCGCCTTCAACCGCTAATGTTCCGGCTTCAACATCAAAAGAACTAAAATTC
>JABJFC010000028.1 GCA_018662925.1 Alphaproteobacteria bacterium
TCTTTTACAACAGCATTTATCGCTCTTAAACGAAGGGCTTCTTGTGCGTCTTGGGATAACTTGCGGGCGTCTACTAATTCCATGGATAGACACTATCAGAATAACTCGCTTAAGTCCACTGTTTTATTGCCGGAGTAATATGGTCTTCCTGTTCCCCTGATTTTGGGGTGCAAGGGGTTTTAGATCGCTTTGGTCAGATTGCGCCCAAGGTTTTGTTTGCAGCAGATGGTTATTATTATAACGGCAAGGTGTTTAATACTCTCGAGAAATTGCCTGAAATTGTGAACGGACTTCCCAGTGTTAAAGAAGTGGTATTAGTGCCTTATGTGAATTTGAAGGGCAGTAATGGTGTATTGTGGGATGAATTTTTAAAGCGGGGAGAAGGGGAAGGGCCTCCTGAATTTCCAAGGCTTCCCTTCGATCACCCCGTTTATATTCTGTATTCATCGGGTACCACTGGTGCTCCTAAGTGTATTGTTCATGGAGCAGGGGGAACCCTACTGCAACATTTGAAAGAACACCAATTGCATTGTGATATTAAACCAGATGATCGCATTTTTTATGTCACATCATCAGGGTGGATGATGTGGAATTGGCAGGTGTCTGCTTTAGCTTCCGGGGCAACGCTAGTACTGTATGATGGATCTCCCTTTTATCCCGATGGCAATGTGCTTTTTGATTTTGCTGACGAGGAAGGCATGACCCTATTTGGCGTATCGGCTAAGTATATTGATGCGGTGCATAAAGCTGGTCTAGAGCCAATGCAAACCCATAGCCTAGAAACCGTTCGCACAATTACTTCCACAGGTTCTCCCTTAATGCCAGAGAGTTTTGACTTTGTGTATAGAGTCATTAAAAAAGATGTTTGTTTAGCCTCCATTTCAGGCGGGACTGATATAATTTCGTGTTTTGCTTTGGGCAATCCTATTGGGCCTGTTTGGCGAGGAGAATTACAAACACGAGGATTAGGGATGGCCGTTGAGGTTTTTGATTCCGACGGTAATGGAGTGCGGGGGGAAAAGGGGGAACTCGTCTGTACGGCGCCTTTTCCGTCCATGCCAGTTTCCTTTTGGAATGATTCAGATGATAGAAAATACCGTGCTGCTTATTTCGAGAAGTTTCCCAATGTTTGGTGCCATGGGGACTTTGTGGAGCTGAGCGATCGCGATGGGCTCATCATCTATGGTCGTTCTGACGCCATACTGAATCCTGGGGGCGTTCGCATTGGGACGGCGGAGATATATCGACAAGTTGAACAGGTTGATGAAGTTCTAGAAGGCTTGGTGGTGGGCCAAGAGTGGAAAGGAGATATGCGATTGGTGTTGTTTGTGGTTTTGCGGCCTGAAATTTCTCTTAGTGAAAAGCTTAAGGGCAAAATCAAAAAGCAGATTCGAGAACATGCAACCCCTCGGCATGTACCCTCTATTATCATTCAAGTACCTGAGTTGCCCAAAACCAAAAATGGAAAGATAGTGGAGCTCGCCGCGCGAGAAATGATTCATAATCGGCCAATTATGAATAAAGAGGTTCTTGTTAATCCAAAAGCCTTAGAGGCTTTCATAGGACATGAAGAGTTGAAGAATTAAGATTTACCCTTTTCATAAACTTGGGAAAAGGGTATTTGAGTAGGAGAACATTCGTCAATGAAACTCAGAGGGAGCCCATTCCATGACTATTAAGTTGCCTGACTTGCCGTACGCTATAGAAGCCCTAGAGCCACATATCTCTGGTAGAACGCTAGAGTTTCACCACGGAAAACATCATCAGATATATGTGACGAATCTCAATAACCTTATCCAAGAAACAGCATTGGCAGAGGCTTCTTTGGAGGAGATTATTTTGCAATCATCAGGGAAGGATGACAAAGTGGGTATTTTTAATAACGCTGCCCAGGTTTGGAATCATACTTTTTACTGGAATAGCATGAGGCCAGGTGGGGGCGGTGCGCCAACAGGGGCTCTCAAGGCCAAAATTGACGGCGCTTTCGGCAGCTATGATATCTTTTGTGATGAGTTCAAAAAGGCTGCTACGACCCAGTTTGGATCGGGCTGGGCATGGCTGGTGGAAGACAGCGGCGAGCTTAGGATTGTAAAAACCGCCAATGCCGAAACGCCTATCACTCAGGATCTCAAGCCCCTTTTGACTTGTGATGTGTGGGAGCATGCTTACTATCTGGACTATCAGAACCGCCGTCCAGATTATGTGGGTGTATTCTTAAAGAATCTTCTCAATTGGGAATTTGCTCAACAGAACATAGAAAAGAAGGCTGCTTAGAGTTCTAATTGATCCGTATGGATCCGTTTAGCCAATCAAGTCTTTAAACTGGAAGAGCTTTTGGACTAGCTGGGATTTTGTGGCACACTCGTGCCTTTCCTTTAACGTCTCAATGTATCCTTCAACTGTCCGACTGGATAAGTCTAGAACATTAGCAATTTCTTTATTTGTCTTCCCTCTAAGGAGGTGTTTGACACATTTCATTTCTTGTTTCGTCAGGTAAGAGCCATTCGTTAAGTAAAACCTATTAATGTTGAATTCTTCCCTCAGCAGCCCTTTAGCTGCCTTATCAGAAAAAGAAATGTCTATTGCCGATTTTGTGATTAACTTTCCCTTTTCGGGTGAAATGATTTCATGGCACTTATCTTTGAAGTGAAAGATAAATTTTCTATAGATGGAACCCTCATTCAAAAAGGAGTTTAAAATTCCCGAATTGTCGGGTGTTCCTGTGAAAACGAAGATCTCGACGGAATCATGCAGGCGTTGATACATATGAAGGGTGTTCCAAAAGCCGAAGTCATATAATTGAGATAAGTGGCGTCCTTGAGGGGCTCCTGATACGATAAATTTATAGAACTCACCTTCGTCTACTTGTTTAATCTGTCTTTCAAAAAGGGCTTTGTCGTTAAAAAATTCATTTTCAAAGAATTTATCAGTCCATCCTTTATTGTTAGAGACTCTGAGAATCGTTCCATCTTGAAAAAATCGAGCATAGCAAAAGTGTTCAATTCCAAGCTGGGATAAGGGCTCGGCAATATTAGATACGACGGGCACCACCCTTATATTAAATTCGTAAGCACTTCTGTTCTCGACAATCGACATTAATATTCTCTTTAAAAAAATCATAAGAGCAAATTGCAAAATTAGGTGAGTGAGTTAATTTTTGTTGTCTTTAAGAAGCGACAAACCAGACAAAAATACCAGGTCCTCCTGTTATTGGGGTTTAATAAGGAAAGATAAAAAGCCAAACTAATCTCAACAACAGAA
>JABJFC010000029.1 GCA_018662925.1 Alphaproteobacteria bacterium
CGCTTTGGGTCAATTATTGCTGATTTAAAAATTTAACACCTAAAAAAACTCGCGCTCGATCGAAAAAACTGCGTCCCCTTGAACTTGAAGGAGAAATGTAACTTCCTATCGCGGATTTTGGGTCTATTCCCCCACATTGTTTTTAACTGCCAAAACCTGTAGTATCTGAGCGAGGAGTTTAGATATGCATCGCCCATTTTTAATTCGAAAATCCATTGTACTAGTATCGGTGAGTTTGGCGGTAGTAGTCGGTTTGTTTTATGAAAACTTAGGTTTTTTTTCCTATTTTTACTTGGCAGTTTTACTGGATTACGTATGTCACTACATTTTGGGGGTGAAACCCTCTCAGTTCGTAATCCGTGCGCAATTGAAGAAACACCAACACGTAACACCGAGGCAGTTAGATCGATACTTTGACACACGAAGGAACATAAGAGGTTGCTCCTTGATCCTTGCTGGAGTTGCAGCAGCTTATGCACAAATCTCCGGTACCTATGCACTCGAAGTGTTTTGTCTGAGTTATGTGATAGCCACCTTCGTGGGTATTTTGTGTGTATGTTTTTTCTTGAAATTAAAACGTCCAAAATTATTCCGAAGAGATGATCGGTATTATGCACCTCATAGAAGAATGCCTGGACGAATAAGTGCAGCTGAATTTTCTTTATCAACAACCGATAGAGGACCAATGGGAGTATTTGAATCATAAAGTTGTTGCAGGGAAGTATCATGGTTTTTCATCCTTTCTTATCCCGGATTGTTTCTCGAGAATTTCTTTTTGCTCAATAAGCTGGTCTTCCATAAATGATAACTGTTCCTTAACGTCACTGCGAGGTTTGGAATTTAATTTGAAGGTATCCCCAAATCCTTGTTCGGAAGCTTTTGCTGCAACATCATGCAGAAAGTCTTCCTTATGAGAAATCCCTTCTTTCGATTGACTATAGGTCGCCTCAATATCGCTGTTTGTGGTGAGCAGGCCCTGAGAATCAAAATAGCTCTGCATTTTGCTTTCCAAAAAGCGTTGTTGGTACTGATGATCAAGATTTGGCCGAGAAGACAGAATCGTCTCTGCCTCGTGAATTCCCATGTGCCCTTCCGAGTTTGGTAGAGGCTGCTCTTGTAGCCAATTGACGTATTCCTGGCTTAAATTCGCATTAATACTTCCTGCATTTTGTTTTGTAAAAGCAGCCATTTTTGAGAACGCTTCAGACTTTTGGAAGCTTGCGCTTGCTTCCTCTCTGTATTGCTCTGATTTATCATAGGAGGCATTGAGGGAAGAGACGTATTTTTGTCCTTTGTCACTAAGCTCCGAATACCGCATATCGTGGGCAGCTTGTTGGCCTTGATTCAAAGCTTCTTGAAAGTTTTGTTGTTTTGAGTAGTCTTGAGCTGCAGAAAACATTTCTCGGTCAATTTTTGACCCCCACACCTGACCAGTTAATTCGCTAGACGTCGTTGCACTGGCTCCTGTCCCAAATACTTCAAAACCAACCCCTGCACTTACTGAAGCAGAGACTCTACCTAGAAGCTGCTGGGCTTGCTCTTTGGAAACACTATGATCCTTTGCAAAACGATCCACGAGCCCATCTAATGTAGTAAAGGCTTGATTTTGACTCGCTGTTTCACCTGTATAGTAACTTTCACTTTCAGAGGATTGATGTGCTTGATGCGTACTTAAATCGAGAAGTTGTCGATTATGATCGGCTTTTGCATGAGTTGCAGCAACGAGGCTGTTTTCAGCTGCCTGTCGGGCTTCGGAGGATTGCTCTGTATAGCTATTACTTAAGCTTTCAGACAGATTAATTCCTGTTCTTAAATTTGAGCTCGATACATTGATGAGATGGCTCCCTTCTGCGGTTGTTGTCCGGCTTTTCATCCCATCATTTTGGGTAAAAGAGCCTGATGCGTGAGAAGGTGAAAGGTTTTGTTGCCCGAATGTTGAATTGTTTGCTTGAACTGTTCCTTGTGAGACATTTCCAAAACTGTAGTTGCCACTCATAAGATCTTCTGCAGCTCTTCCTGCAGCACTCACAGCAGGACTTGCGAGATGGCTTGCAAGATGCACAAAGCTTGCAGCCCCTCCTCGTACAAGGGCGTACGCAAGAGATCCAACCGCAACAGACATAAATCCTGCTTGTGCCGCCATATCTGCATGAAGATTCATAAATCCGACAGAGTTTGCAAGAGTAATCCCTCCTGCATCGCCTAAAATGCCAATCCCTTTAGATCGGACCGATATATTCATGATAAAGTTCAAGACTGCATAGAGAGGAGGCCAAAGTTGGATCCACATCACAAGGCCAACCCATCTAGAGATAAATTTCCATCCAATGGGCAAAAGTGCCATAGGAAGCATAAAAATGAAGGCTGCATAAATAAGGGCTTCCATAACGTTTTTCATAGCAATGAGTTTTTGTGCTGCAATTTGTCCCAGAGTTTCTTGTGTTTCTCGCTGTTGAAGATATGCGCGCCTTACAGCAAAGTTTGGGGCGTTTCCAAGGGATGTGGATTTTTGTTCTGTGGCATCCACAAGGGAGTAAATCATCATTTGTTGCATCATGAGCTCTTCGGCGGACTTTGCCATTTTCGTCATATAGTTGAAGGAAACGGGCAAGTATTGCTTTAAAAGTTGTCCATTAAGTGTGGGTGTCTGAGAGGCGTTTCCAAAAATTTTTCTCTCAAATAATTGGAACGCATTCGTATTTTCTGTTTTGAGGAGATCATCGAGTAATGCGGCACCCTTTTGGCACGTTAAAATTTGAGCGCTCGCGCCTTTGCCGGGAGCTTTAAAGAGAAAAGACCGTGCCGGTGAGGGGTTTTCTGTCACAAGCCGCCATATGTCAGGGCTGTTTTTAAGAGTATCCCACGTGTATTTTTTGCCGAGAAGAGCATCGTAGACGACACATTGGTTCATAAAGGATCGCATGGTGTCACTGAGTTCAGTATTGGTAATATGGAATGTTCGTGCATCACTTATTAAGTTTGATGCAAGCACACTGCCCGTTTTGTGATACTTGAGGTCATCGGGAATTGAGAAGGTTTTCTCAATTTCTTTTGTAGCCACATCTCCTATTTGGCTGATAATACCTGCCACCATCCCAAGTCCTGCAGGAACATTGTCGACCGTAAAACGGGAGCTTGTTACAGGGTCATGAATATGAACTTTGCATGTCGGGGCAAAAAATAGAGTTAGGGCGAGATAAAAAGGAATCATCCAGTTGTTTAAAAACTTTGCACGATCTCCGTAAATTATACTAGCCGTTGCCCACGTAAGGCCGATAAGAAGCGCGAAACGCACAAGAGGTGTGTAGAGAGAGCCAGTTTTTGAATTAATAAGAGCTGAGATTGCATTGAAAGTGGTAGCTAGAATCTCGCCTGCACCATAAGTGACAACTGTAAAGTCCATTTAAATTCCTTCCTCACTTAAAGCTCCTACTTGAGACATGATATTTTTCTCAAGAAGTTCTGTTTTTCGAACAATGCTTATGATTTTTTCTATCTCTTGGAAACTTCCTGTACGTCGATCAATAATGCGTTTTCTTGCCTCATTTAGAGATTTTTGGAATCGGTTGAGTTGCACATCATCTACCTGCACAAGCCTTATGTGGTCGGTACTTTCATTAATGACGTCTATAATCTCACTTAAATATTGGAAGATGATGTCAATGGCTCCAAGTTCCGCATAGTCCATAATATCAACAGGTGATGCACCTCTTCTATACGCAGTTGAGACATTAATGATTTTGTAAAACGGCAAACGTGTTGAATTTAGGAACGCAATTTCAGGAAGTGAGAGAGCTTCATCCTCATAAATTTTGTTTTGAATGCTGAGGAGTATTTTTCTAACTTTTTCAAGGAGAGACTCATCATGTTCGATGCTCATAACTCGTTCACGAAGATCCAAGCATTTATCCGCATCAACGCAGGTATAGACTCTTACTTCTCCTCCATGGAGAAGTGCTGATAAAAAAGAGTCTTTATCAGCAAGGGAGACTTTCGTTTGAAGGGTATGATTTTTAGAGATAATTGTGCCAGAAACCGACATAAAGAACTCAGCAAGTTTTTTATCGGATTGCAGGAAGGCGTTTTCCTGGATGGCTTTCCAAGCAAGATTAAAATCGACTCCAAGCATACTTTTAAAACGGGGATCTTCGCTTGCAGATCCAATAACACTGTCTCTTTTTCCGGAAGCACCACATCCTTGGCGTGCGGCCGCATAGTCAGAAAAACCACCATATTTTCCTTCCGTCCCAATCATCTTGCAGAGGTGACCCTGTGCTTCATTTGATTTTGGCCACACGGAACCGAGTGTGGTCGCAGCAATCTCGCAGGAATTGATATTGGATTGGTTTATTTTTTGAACGAGATCATTGAGCTCAGTCATGATATTTTTGACCTGTGGAGACATGGTCTCAATGGCAAGGAGTAGGGCATAACTTGCCATGTTTGATCCAATGGATTTTAAGGCCTCTAGAAGGCGTTCTGAGCTAAGATGAGAGAAAGCTCCCATAAACATATCAATCCCTCCACAGCCAGCTTTATAATCAGGGAGTTGAATGGTGCCGAGCTGAGAGGTATGGATTTGATTGCGCAGAAAGAGATTTCCACCTGTATAGTATCCTGCCGTTTGATCTTCGTAAGCGCCAGCACGGGAAATGTTAGAAGAACTACCCAGTTTGTTAAAGAAATTTGAGAGATCTCCAGTAACATCAGCGGAAGACGATGAGCTTATGAGCGTACTGAAAAGAAGAAGGAGGAGAAATTTTCTCATAGAGATTCCTTTAGGATAAGAAGGCGAATACGTTCCTCTATTTGGTCTTGCGTTCCGATATTTAATGGATAGATTTTGTTGGTTTTTGGCTCGATGGCGAGGAGTGTCGGAGTGTGTTTAATTTGTAGGGCTTTCAAAATACCGTATTTTTTACGGGGATTTTTAAATTCAGGCAGAGGCAAGCCATCTACTGATATTGCAATCACAGACCAACCGTATTTTTTGGAGAATACTTTCACAATTGGGGCAAATTTCTGGGCATAGGGGCACGTGCCTTTAAAGATAAAAAAGAGGCCGTGTGTTTTGGAAAGAGCATGAATCTGTAATTCTAGTTTTTTCTGCTCTTCTTCGAGGTATACGTGACGCCCTACCTGGGACGTTGGATGTTTTAGGGAATAATCGAGGTGAGGTGTTGTAAAGAGCACTTGGAGCCAAGTTTCTGAAAACTTGCTGGCGCGCTCGAGAAGCACACGTTGTATTTCCATGTAAGATTTGACGTTCTCAAAGGTTGGGTTTATAACAGCCGTTGCCTTCAGATTTTCCAATCTTTCTTGAAACGCCTTCAAAAGATGAACAGAACTGTCTTTAACTTTCTTCATTCTCCTTTGAGGTTTAGTATCTGGTGTTTTATGTTCGTACCAGTGCCATCCTTCTGCCTTGAGGTTATAAAAAGAGGCGTGTAGATCCAGTGCTGAGCACGAAAATAAAGTGACTAGGAATAAAAACCTCATTGTGTGGCCTGTTTTTTAAAGCCGCGTGTTATTTGTTCTACTCTTGTTGATAGGTTCCTTCGAACTACCTCTGAAGATTTTAGGTTAGGTGTTACAAAATCCCTATACAGTTCACTTAAATTAATTTTATCAAAATTTATTCGAGAGAGTTCTTCGGGTTTAAACCCTCGGCAATCAGGGTGCTCTGAGTCACCCCAGGTAAATCCAATTTGAGGACGGCCTTGTTCGTGCAGCAGGCGAGCAAGCTTTGTTGGAAAACAGCAATGGCCTTTCTTCTTTTTGATACATCCAACAACAGGGATTTTTTCGGCGCAATAGGTGCCGATCTCTACACAGAGTCCTTTGTCCTTTCTTTGAGCAAGATCCAGTTCTTCACCATCACATCCAGAAAGATTAAGGGATATTCCCCAACCTTTGCCATTGGTGCAGCAGTTTTTAAAGCCACCAAACGCAATTGTACATTTCTTTGATTGTCCCTTAAAAATATCTATAGAGTCTGCATTGGATGGGAAATTCGAGGCACGAATATCATTCTGGATTTCTTTAAGAGATGCGAGTTTTGTAATGGCTTCATCCATATCTCTATTAGGGATGATCTCTGGAATTTGTGGTGGGGAAGGGAGTTTAATGTGAGGATTTTTAATCTCTTCAATTTTTGCATTTTTAGGACATTTGTACGTTTGTTCCCAAACAAGGCAGGTATTTTCAACAGTTTTAATGCACTTTGACTTTATCTGATTACAGCCGCTCTTACGCAAAGGATGACAGTTGTTTTTGGAGGGATATGAGCAGCTATAGTAAAAATCATATCGCCAGCAGTCTCTCGCAATGGGACGTGAAGCAGGTTTGTTCTCAGGTCCTAATGTTCCTACTATATCCCGTGTCTCTGGACCTTCTGGACATTCTTTTCGAACAAGTTTGCAGATAACTGATTGCTCATAATTTTCCAAAGTTTGACAGGTAGATGTCCAGGATTCGCCGATAATGCGGATCTTCTCAGGGGCGTACATGCGCGCAACGGGATAATACGTTTTAGCGCGACATTTTGGATCATCGGGACGATGGTTTCCTTTAGAACACCAGTAGTTTGAATATTTTGCAGGCTCTATATGAAACTCAGGTGGAAGAAGGGATTTGGAGCATTTATATTCCTGTGAGGATTTAGATTCTTCACAAGTTTTAATGTCAAATTCTGACGAGGGGAGGATGTTTTGAAGTGGTTCTAGCAGTGTGCGTTCCGGATTTATAACTGATTTATATGAATTTTTAGAAATAGGGTCGTACTCAGGATCTACAACAAAATACGGCCTATTCTCTGCTGTTTTTTTAAGATGGTTTGCTACCTCACTATTCTCAAAGGAATGTTGTGTTGCTGCTTCAATAGAATGATGCTCGTTTAAAGAAACCTCTTGAGGCATATCCGTTTTGTAATCAGGAAGTAGGTTCGGCGTATTAGATTTTATAGTCTCCACTGCATGCATTTGCAGTTTTGAGACATAATCATTCGCATAAGCGTTCCACGGGGATGTCAGAAAAACCAATAAAAGTGCAACAATCATGACCCTTCCTTTTTAAACTTTTGAAGAACGTAGTTGAAGGTAACGTTGCCTGAGAGAGATTTAAATTCTTCAGAAGAATTTTCTCTTAAAACAAAAGTGGGAACGGATTTAACTTGAAACTTTTCAAAAAGAGTTGGGTCGATGAGAGCTTCTATTCTAAGTTTTTGAAGTTTTAGAGCTGTTGCTTTAAAGGAGTTTTTATAAAGTCCACGTAAGACAAGATCCCCTTCATTTTTTTGTGCTTCTCTAAAGAGGTTTTTGAGTATTTCACCCGACATCGTAAAGGAGACAAAAATAAGGAGCTTGGGCGTTCTTTCTGTTGAAATGCTTTTTGTAACGTCTTGCATCGAAGGATCTGGATAAATAGAGGCTAAAAAGGCGCTCAAAACTAGAGAAGGCAACAATTTCGTTTCCTCCAAATTAGATAGCCAAAATCTTCCCCTTGGTAGGGGTGGGTTTTTCCTGATGACCACAAGAGATCGCTTCGTCCAAGCGGATGACAGGAATTGCTTGGAGCGGGATATGTCATTTGGGTTTTGTACTGTGATTTCCGAATGATCGGCATGGGGTATTTGCCGCATAGGCCTTGCGTGCCGATATACCCCATAAGGAGCCCTTCTCGGTGCAATTTGGCCATAAAACGTTGAATCGCAAGCAAACTTGCTTGTATCCCGCCACTGTGGGCTGGAATGCTTCCAGTAAAGGGATACATAGATCCTTGGCAACCAGCACACCAAAAAAGAGCATCAACACCAAACCCAGCTGATGCAGCAACACAATCTGCTGCACAAGCTGCTTGTGCTATTGAATTTCCAAAAAGACCTGCCTCTGGGTTGATGATAAAACTTGTTTCGTCATCACCCCACAAAGGATCAAGTTCTGTGAGATAGGCAACATCTACTTCTGCCTTCTCTAGACAAATAAAATCCGTCAGGAGCTCTAACCAATAAATCATAGGATAAATGTACCAATGCACATGGTAGAAACTCTGTTGCATGTGACCCTTAATAGAGTGGCCAACAGTTCCGTGTCCTTGGATAGTGTTGGCAGGCCCCATGGTAATACCTCCGAGACTTACCATGCAATAAGGAGTACGTGTTACATCTACGAGTCGAACCGGTTCCCAAAAGGATATGGGAATTCCGATTCTTGGAGGATCTTTACAGTAACAGATAGGGGTTCTTGGGTTAGATGTGTCTTCGCCTTGAGAAACAGGCATTCCTGCAATAGTTATAGGGAATATACAGCTCCAACAAACGTCTGTTATTGGATTGATCATTCTACCAACACAGTTACAAAGCCCCTCTCCTGACGTGAATATTAAAGATAATATGATGAAGAGGGCTCTAATCATGAGAATTCTCTCCGCACTCTGAAGGGGGAATTTCTATAATTTTGAGTTTCAAACCTTCTTGTGTGACGATTGAGGGAACATGCTTGATAGCGAGTTTTTTTGTAAGTGTTCCAAACTGATCAAAATAAACAGGACAATCCTTCATGAGCTTAAAAGGATTGCCTGACAAAAGAATGATTTTGGATTTTTGCCTTCTGGCCCACTTCACCTGCTTTGCATCTTCACCATCGATAAAAACAAGTGGTTGCTTCAATGAGATGTATTTGAGAGGGTTAAGTTTTGTGCCTTTCTTATGCATAAGAGTCCCTCTATGGTCTCTGATATCACTCGAAACTGTTATGCTGGGATCGTAGAAAAACTCTCGTTTTTTTGTTGCTTTTGTCATTCCTGAAACTGGCCTTAAATGAAGGACTCGTTTTTCAAGTTCCTCAGCATGGATTTTGAGCGTTCCCTCTTTCTCAAGGTTTTTTAATTTTTGCAACATATCTTTGAGAAGATCACGTTCTTCAATCTCAAAGATCGCACCATGTACGCCGTAGTCCTGAGCTTGAGCGGGAGAACATAAAAGGAAAATAAAGAGAAGGATCATACTCGACTCCTTCTCAATAGGCCAAAACACTTTCCTTGTAGATGTTCCTGCTTAACAAGCCCAAACTCTTCATACCTGGAGTCAAAGGAATCAGGATGGTTTGTGCCCACAAAAACATAGCCCTTGGGAATTTTGGATAGGGTGAGAGGTGTAAGCGGTTTCCCAAACTTCGTATGGGCTTTTTGCGCTCCAATGGGTTTTCCAGCTACAAAAGTTTTTCCATCATTGTTTTTGATTTCATCTCCTGGAAGTCCCAGTAAGTACTTCGTAAAATGCGTGTTTAGAAAATATTTGGTATTATGATCTTCTATTCCAACTAGATCCCCCCTTTTTAAGGGCAAGTATTTAATGCAGAAGAAAACATTGCTTCCAAGGCTTTCGCTACAATTGAAGCTGATGTAAGTGCAGGTGATCAGAACAAATAAAAAGCAAGAGCTTGTTCCTGCAAAGAAAAGATATTTCATTCCTTTCTCCTAGAAACTTTCTCAATAGCATCAGTGAGACTCATACCTTGCTTGGTAAAAGTCTCAACAGCAGCAAACTCTTGCGGGTTTGTTGAGTAAAGTATAAGTGAGAAAGGATCCAGAAAAAGCCGTCCCACGGCATAACCATGGGGTCCATAAATCATGATTTCAGCGTATTCACCTTGTTTGGTTTTAACTGAGTGAAGCAAGGTCTCCATATGAGGATCCATAGAAATGCGTCCCGACTCTTTAAGACTTTTTATAGACTCTGCCTTTTGAGAAAGAAGGCACATCCAATCAGAATTCTCAAAGGCAGCTTGGGCGGCAGGGGAGGCATAAAAGTCATTTACGGATTGAGTGCCAACAACAAGAGAGCCACGATATTTACGGAGCCGTCGAGCAGCCGTTTCAATAAAGAGCCCCGATTGTTTGCCGCGCAGCATATCCCAGGCCTCATCAAGAACAACGTTCGTGGGAGTTTTTCTGTCGCCCAAGTAAAGCTTGTTCGTAATCTGAAGAATTACCATCTGCACAATGACTTCTTGCAGATCTTTGCGTTCTTTCAATTCTTCTAGCTCAATCACAACCATATTGGATGAGAGATCGACCGTTGATGGTCCGTTAAAGAAGCGGCCGTAAACACCTTCCTTCGTATACGGAAAAAGCTTTTGTCCGAGGCTTCTAGCAAGAGGATCAGAGTGGTTTGAGAGGTAATCGGCAACATCTGAAATGCAGGCATCTTGCTTTTTACAGCCCCAGGCATTTTTTAAAGCTTGCTCAATGAATGAATACTCGAGATCTCCTGTGCCCTCGCGGGGAGCTGCCATAAGAGAAATAATAGGCTTGAGCATGGCAAGAGAGTCTTCACTCTCTGTACCTACAGGGATCGTTGAGAAGGGATTAATACAAATATCTGATGTTGGAGTGAACTCTATATAGGTTCCTTTAAGCAGTTTAACCGTTTTCTCAAAGCTTCTCCCCACATCGAGCACAAACACTTGTCCACCTTGTCCTAAAGTACTTGTGACAAGCTCTTGCATAAAAACCGACTTGCCTGATCCTGATTTCCCGACGACTGAGACGTTATAATTCCCTTCGGTGTTATCAAAAGGTGACCACGTAAAGAGCTGACCTCTTCGTCCCGTCAGAAGCAGGCCCGGAGACTTAGTGCCTTTCCATTCTCCTTGAAGAGGGAGTAGATTTGAAGATTCCGTACTAATCGTTGTTTTGAGCTTTTGAAAAAAATACAAATCCTTATAAAATCCCCGTCCCCAGTTCATGGGAAGTGTGGAGAGAAAATTAGGAAGCTGGATATAGTTATCAAGCTGAAGTTGCCATCTTTTAGATCTGTAAAGATTGAGCAAAATCTGCTCTGCCTCGAGCATTTGATTCTTGTTACAGAAAAGAGTGACAAAAAAACTTGTCTGCACAAACCGTTCTCCAGCTTGCTTTCTGACAAAATCCAGTTCCCGAGATTGCTTCACAAGGATGGGAATCCGTTTGCCGATTTTAGAGCGTGCTTGTTTTTCTACCCAAGCTTCTCTGCTTTGAACTCGTGTTCTTGTTTTTCCTTGGTCACAAATATGAACACCATAGTGAATCATAAAGGGGCAGGGGATTTGAAGAAGATCTCGCATGGGATCACCAATAAGCTCTGCCATCGCATGAAGTGACCACTCTTCAGGACTTTGCCTGACAGAATAGGTTCGGATCTGAGATTTTCCTCCGTTCACCGCAAGGGCATTTTTTAGGATTTGTATGCTGGATGATGGAATCTGGAGATCTAAGCTGTCGTGCGGATTCCACTTAAGATTGGGGGACTCCACGTTTTCGCTAAAATTAATGATGCCATCAAGTGTGTTCAAAAGGTCATCTGCATCCCAAGTTTTTATGGGAAGTCCCAATGTTTTTAAGGCAGACATGACTTGTTCTTGTAGACGTAGGAGTTTTTCGCGTTTGGCTGGGTTTTCAAAGAGCCCTTTTTCTGAATAGGCAATAAGACATCTGAAGTTTCTTACAGGGCTTCCTATAGCACCCCGGAGATGCTCGCATCTTTTCTGACTCAGAGTATTATAGATCCCTCCACTTTTCTGTCGGGGTTTATGCCAAGTGTCCAGAATGCCGCCAATCTTTGGATCTGCCCAAAGAATAAACTGGATGTTGGATCCTTCAGGCAAGGTATGCTGGAAAAGGCCGCTGAGCTCTCGCTGCATTTCTTCGGTACACCCAACCATTGGATGCGTCTCTAGAACAAACCCGGCACTTTCCTCATTATAAAAAATGCCGTTCTCATAGCTTCTGTAAGGAAGAAGCGAACTTAGAGGGAATTGCTCCAAGTACGTTCTCATCATGCGAATGGATGGCGAGAGGTCTCCTACGCCAAAGTCCGTGGGCTCTTTGAGGTATAGTGCAAGTTTATGGCCGATTTTTGACAATCTCTCAATCATCATACGCCCTCTCTGATATAAAACGCGGCTGGGGGAGCTGACGTTTCGTTAAGCCAGATTTCTGTTGCGTCATTTTGGTGAGAGTCTTGACTAGAGCCCAGATCTTTTCTAATTGGTAGTTCTTGTCGTTCCACCATAGTATTTACCGTACTTAAACTTTGACAACTTACTCCTATCCCGGGCTCACAATCAAATTTCTCGGCGTATGTACTACAGCCGGATGCGATTAGAGGTAATAACAGATAGCAATATCTCATAGGTTTCCTCCTTCTGGGAGCCAGGATTTATTGTCTGGCGTATGCTGCAGCTTCTCTATGGCACGTTTTCGAGATTCCTCTCTTATTTTGCTGAGCGTCTTTTTAACTGATGTCTCTCCAAACTGCGTGCCCTCTGTAAATACGATATCCACCTCTCTCCCTGCGGCAACTTGCAATACAGGTTGCAGTTGTTCTGCGCGCTTAATGAAGAATTCTGCGTACTTTTCAAGAGCGTTAGAAGTTCCAGAAGTTGCCCCTGCGGACAATAACTGGTGTCCTTTCAGTGAGTGCGCTTCCGTTAAAGAAAATGCAGGTTGTTGCTGGGCAGTGAAAAATTGCCCCATACCACTAAAAAAGCCACCTATCAGGCTATTTCTTATAACGGCCCCGGCGCGATCTGCCACAACACCTCTAATGCCCGTTCGGCCGTCTTCACCAAGGACATATCCGGCAACTTGTGTTTCCATAATCTCTCCTGTGAGTTTCTCCGTGCAGGTGAGTTTCTCAAGGCGCATGTAGACTCGCTCAGAAGATAAATCCCCATATGACGAGGCAAGCACATGACATGCCTTCAAATCGGATTTGAATTTTCGAGGGAGATTTCCGTGATCCATGATTCTTAAAAGCACAGGACGCGGATCAGATTGGGCAGCAATGGAGGTTGATGCATCTACACCACCCAGAAGAACGGCCTTTGCAAAGGTTCCTGCCGGCACGGTGTTCTCAACTGTTTTTTTGCTATCACTTGTTTTTAAATTGAGGGTTAATTTCCGTATGCCTTTTGGAGGTTTCTTGGGTTCAGACTGAATTGAAGGATGAGGAACAGTTGCGGGAAGATGATTCAACTGTTCCTCGAGATCTCTCACTTTATGGTGTGATGCGAGAGATTCTTTTGCATGCTCCGTCAAGAGCACTTCAAGGGTTTGTAATTTACTTGAGAGGTCTTTGTTTTTCGTCTCCATTCGTTCAACCCAAATCTCTTGTGGGCTTAGTCGTAGTCCGGCTGTTGCTATATCTACTTGCTTGGGAGAGACGGTTTTTACAGGTGTTTCATCATCAACTGACCACAGGAGTAAAACAACAGCGCAAAGTCCCAGTACGCCTAAGAGGGCTGCCAAGTATAGTTGCTTCTTTTGAATGGCATTCATGACGTTCTCCTCGGAGAATCCTTACTCGGAGAGTTCCTCCTCAATGAGTATTTGTGCGATAAAATGTAGAGGGAGGTGGTTTCAAGAGGGCGAAGACGATTTTTTGCAAGAGACAAAGCAATGTCCCCTTTTTGGGATAAATTACTTGGGTTAATACTTACATATCGCTTCGATATGTTTTGAAGGTCAAAAATTCGTGCAAAATATAGGTCATTCTCATATTGTGCGGTAAGGGTAAGAGAGACGGATCTGGAAGATTTACGTTCTGTATGGAGGTCACTTTTTTTAAAGCCCTCAACATGTTTTTCTCTCATCAAAGATTTTAAAATCTCAAAAGGGGACAGTTCCTGTTTTGGAGGTGTAAAGAGAATGCTTTGGGATCCAATATTTTTTGGCACAATTCTGAGATCATGGGTGCTGCCGGACTCTGTGATAATTGTGAGGGTAAAGGGTGAGTCTTCGTCTAGAAGCTTTAGAAAAATTTGACCACTCTCTTCTTCGCTTGATATATCAAAAGTACCATCTGTTCCAAAAGCATGAAGTATTCTGTCTCCTTGAGTTGTTATGCGGTTCTGCTCACTCTTTGAGAGAGTGACTTTTGTCTCACCGTTATGCGTTAGAGGGTAGGTTTGAAGAGCAGAAGCTGTACTTCCCCAAAACTCCAGCAAAAATACAATCAGATATCGTTTGCGCATTTCATTCTCCCTTCAAAAGTTTAAAAGATTCGATTAACAGGCGACCAAGCTTGTAAGAAAATTGAAACTCGTAAGTATCTCTTGATTGAGACACACGTTTCTCTCCCACAAATTGCGCAAGGTCACCTGTGACAATGGCTGTCAGTTTATCGGGATGCACTGTAACGGAATTAGCGTGGAATGCTGTTGTGACATGCTCTTTCTTTAGTCTCTCTTCTCCTTCAAGGAGTTGTGACTTTAACGTTCCGTATGAGGAGGAAGAGGTATTGCGTAAAATGATTTCACGCTTGAAGGGGGCACTTTCTGGACTCATCTCCAGGAGGAGGTCTGCAAAGAAGAGGGTCATTTCTTCGAGATAAGTTCGTGAGACACGATTTTTCTCAAACCAATATTCTCGCCTTACCTCAGGGGGCACTACAACAATTCTTTCATTCTTGGTAAGGGTGCTTATGCTCTGGATGAAATTCAGGAGAAGAAGGCTTAAGGAAAAGCTTAGGAGCAAATTCCTCTGCCCTACTAAATCCTTTAGTCGTCCGTTGAAAAATAAGAGTTTCATCCCATGTACTCCCGAATATAAGAAGGTGGGGTATTGGAAAGTTTTTGATTTTTTGGAAGATACCAGTAAAGAGCATGTCTGAGAGTACCTAAACCCACCTTCTTTTTGAGATGCTTTAGGCCTACAAATCCTACTCCGGCAGAAAGAAGGCCGAGTGTTGGTTCTTCTACACCGAGCCCGAAGAATATGGGAGCAATAATGATGGCAGCTTCATCCACCGTCCATTTAAAAATACGGAGAGGATCATCCAGGTGTTGCAAGATGACATGTTGATCGTAATCTACCATTTAAATCACCTGCGAAAATGTTTTTAAAATCCAGTCCTTCATAAAGAAAGCAAAGACACCGGCAAGGATGCCAGAGATAAACATCCAGGCATTTTGCTTCACGGCGCCTGCAATGGCAGTCACACCACATACCCCAAGGAGGCCGAGTCGCATATACCCACCTGTGAAGAGTTGCTCCATTTTGCCGATTTCTTCCTTGAAAAGATCTCCTGTATGAGCCCAGGCATCCCATGGAAAAAGGACAGAGATGAGTGTGATAAGACACAACCCACTTAATACACTTCTATTCATGAGTTTTCTTGCTTCTAAATGGTCGGGATGACCTTGGGCAAAAAGCCCAAGGTCAAGGGACTTCGCGTCACCCTGAGAGATAATGAGGCTAAAAACTCCCAGGTTTTTACCGGCTTGTTTGACGCGTGTACCGGTAAAACTTTTTCTGCCGGCAACGACAGGAGATTTTGGAAGGGAACGTAAAAGGCTGATGATGTTTGATTTTCGATCAAAGTTTGTGTTTAACTGATACTGCATGCAATGGTCCTTTCGCGAATGATGGGTTGTTGTCGTGTGACACTTTGTGTGTGAGGCACTTGGGTTATAGGCTTGATCTCCTCCCAGGTGTCTCTTTTCTATGTTTTTTCTCCTTAAACAATTAAGAATTTCTGATTTTTCAACTCTATGTCTCTGTTCTCTCAAGCTCCTTTTGTGAAGAAAAGGTTTTTCAATTTGCCTTAGTATTTGGCTCTCCCACGTGAATATCAATGTTTGTCATTTCAGGAAGTTCCTCTTTAAGGGCTCTTTCGAAGTCTCGATAGTAATGGGTTACAATGTAGTCTTTGATGAAAGCGTTTTTTACAGACACAGAAATCGAGTCTGGACTGAGAGATTTTAGGGACATATCCTTAAACCAAGATAGAAAAACGGCTTGGCCAAGATTTTGTGCTAAGAGTTTACAAACCTCAAACCAAGACGCTGGATAGTAGTAATCTTCACAATGCTTAATTAATTCTTTCTCAAACTTAGACCAGGGTTTTTCTTTGAAATTCCTCACTTGGGGCTTATCGTAAATTTTGCCCTCTAAGACTTTCTGTGCATTCTCGTGCTTTAAAGCCCAGTCGAGTGTTACTTGAAATCCACTGGGGCTCTCACCCATCAAAAAGCGACAGTCTTTGATTCGAGAGCAATAGGATCGCCATTTTGCAGGATTGTTGTTAAAAACATCGCTGAAAAATCTCTGAAGTTTACCAATCCGATCTTTCGTAAACCGTATGGTTTGCGCTTCTCCCTTGAGTTGAGATTGAACTTGTTGGTTCCAGATTTCGATCATATTTTTGTAAAAATACTCCTCCTTCATTCCTTCCTTCTGGTCAATTTTGACACTTTGAGGAGGAGTATGAGGAGGAGTTAAGATATTCTGTGTAGTATCTGTATCTATATATGAACTGGCCAATTTGGACAGTTGATCATACCAATTTTGACACTCTAAAGGACTTTTTTGTCCATATGGCACGGCCAAATTGTCCACATGTGAGGCACTTTTGACCACACGTTGTTTTTTTGTATTTGAAGTATCTGTAGTGTCCTCATGAGATTGTTTCAAAGTTTTTATCGAATCATAGTTGATCGTGTAATATTTTGCATTTTTGAGTGATCTTGAAACGAAACTACGAAGAAAGTTTTTTTCCTCTAACCGATTGATAATACGACGGATGGTTCTTATTTGCCAAAAAGGAAATTGTTGTTGCCACTGGTCATAAGTGTTGTACACCCAGTGGCATCCTTCAAAAACATTTTTGTTGAGTTTAGGATTTAACCAATAATGAATTTGTTGCAAGACGATAGCATCCTTTACCCCAATTTGACGTGCCAAAGTAGGGAAAACAATCAAACAATTTTCGTTGCTGAAGTTAAGTGAGTTCATTTGTTTTCTTCCTTAATTAGAAATTGTATTT
This sequence comes from Alphaproteobacteria bacterium, assembly GCA_018662925.1. Lineage (NCBI taxonomy): Bacteria > Pseudomonadati > Pseudomonadota > Alphaproteobacteria > Alphaproteobacteria bacterium. The sequence goes on from JABJFC010000029.1 coordinate 16,805, forward strand.
TTACGAAGTTGCAGGTCTTCAAAAGCGACTATGTCGTCAATTCGGTATAGGATTCTTCCGCCGATTTTTAGATACTTGGGACCTCGGCCATTCCATCTCCACTGACTGAGAGTTGAAGATTTTACGCACCATCTTCTTGAAAGATCGTGACTTGTTATGAGATTAGATTGCATTTTTAAGCCTCCTGTAGGTTTTTAGCATTCCAACTTCTATGCAAATCTATAAATATCTATGGAAATCTATAGAGATCTATATAAGTATATAAAAGTATAAATATTTAATAATTTTTATTTTAAACAATAAAAGAAGATTAAGTTTGTTATGTCAAGTATAAATATTTATATGCCAACATCGAACTTATCGATGAAGATCCTCTTGAGGGATCAAAAAATTGAGATTCTCTGGGCAGAAGTTATGCGGTAGGCAAATTTTCTGTCCTGCACATATTTATGCAGGAAATTTTGATCTTCTATTGCGGTGAAGGTTGCTCATATAAACGAAGCGAAATTTCTCAATTTGCTCCCCATATGCTCCCCTTTTTATTTTTCTCTTTTTGGGAATCTTCTGTATCCCTTACTCCCCCTGGTGGGCGCTACAGGATTCGAACCTGTGACCCTCTGATTAAAAGTCTTAGATTTAATGTTTCTTTGAGATATTTCTAAATCTATAAAAGTATTTTTTTGTTTAATTTTCGCCATTTTTATGTATCTCCTGTTCTTTTTAGTATTGTCTTTTTCTTTCTATGTTGCTACCTATATGCTACCTAAAACAAAAACTAAGAGACACTGATTATGCAAAAACTGACTAAAAAAATTGTTGAGTCAATTCAGCCAAAAGAAAGGGATCATATTCTTTGGGATTCTGAAATCAGTGGCTTTATGTGTAAGGTAACACCTGCGGGAAAGAAAAGTTATTTCCTTTATTATCGTACGCATGACAGAAGGCAACGTAGGCCTAAAATTGGAGATCATGGGGTGGTAACTTGTGAACAGGCAAGAAACATTGCTCAAAGATGGATCTTGGAGGTGACTCAAGGGAAGGATCCTTCAGCTGAGAAGAAAGATTTGCGCTTGGTGCCAACTCTTAAAGAACTTGCAGATCAGTACATGAAAGAGCATGCGTCACGTAAAAGGCTATCGAGTCGTAAAGAAGATTACCGATTATGGAAACAGCATATCCTTCCAACATTGGGGACTTTAAAAGCATCCTCCTTAGACAGAAGTGATATAGCCAAGCTTCATCATTCATTTCAACATCTTCCAACAACAGGCAATCGTGTGCTCAGTCTTTTATCAAAGGCGTTTAACTTGGCAGAGCTGTGGGGTTATAGACCAAATCATTCCAATCCTTGCCTTCACATCAAAAAGTATACGGAGCAAAAGAGAGAAAGGTTTCTAAGCCAAAAAGAAATTGAACGCTTGATGAAAATTTTAGAAGAAGAAAAAGGAAATGATCCTTGGGCTGTTTCTGCAATCCAGTTGTTACTCATTACAGGGTGTCGCTTAAATGAAATCCTTACGCTCAAATGGGAGGAAGTGGATGTTGACAATCAATATCTTCGACTTCGAGATAGTAAAACAGGAAAGAAACTCATTTACCTCTCTACAGCAGCCTTAGACCTCCTAAAAAATATTCCTAAAAAAGAGGAAAATCCTTTTGTTATTTGTGGAGGGAAGGCAGGGGCTCATCTTATAAATTTGCAAAAACCCTGGAGACGTATTCGGGCCAAGGCAGAATTAGAGGATGTTCGTCTTCATGATTTGCGTCATACCTTTGCGTCTATTGCTGCGAGTAAAGGTTTGTCTCTTCCTATCATAGGGGCTCTGCTTGGGCACAAGCAAACACAAACGACGGCTCGCTATGCTCACCTTATTGGCCAACCCCTTTTGGAGGCAAGTGAGAAAATTGGCAAAAAAATTATGGAGAGAAAGAAGTCGAGCGACTTAACTTTATGATTTCAAATTATGTCAGAATACGGTATGATTCAATCATGAAAAGACATTTACGTTTGATTGATTATATAGAAAACTTGCAAAAACAAGGACGATATCTCTTTCTCAAGAAAGAAGCCAGTCTGGCTCTTAGCATATCAGAAAATGCCTTGCAAAACAGCATTACTCGTCTTTCTAAGAAAGGAAAAGTTGCTCATCTAAAAAAGGGCCTTTATCAAATTATTCCTGTAGAATATAAAATTGCAGGCTCTTTACCTCCAGAGTGGTTTATTCATGATCTGATGGCTCTTTTGGGCATTCCCTATTACATTGGATTACTTTCAGCTGCAGCCTTTTATGGATCGACACATCAAGCCGCTCAAATTTTTCAGGCTGTATGTCAAAAGAAAATTCCAGACTTAAATATAGGGGGCCTTAAGATTTGTTTTTACGCAAGCAAAGATTTTTCAGTCATTCCTACTCAAGATATGAAAACGCAAGCAGGATATGTAAGAATATCAACCCCAGAAGGCACGGCTTTTGATTTAATACGTTATCTTCATCAATCAGGACATCTCAACCATGTGGCAACGCTTTTAAACGAATTAGAAGAAAAGATAAATGCCAAAAAACTCGCTTTCGTTGGACAGAAGTTATCTCTTCGCTATAGCCAACGTCTTGGCTACTTATTCGATATTTTAGGTCATGAATCTTTGACAGATCCATTACATCAGTTTATCACCAAAAAAAAGCTGCGATACATTCCTTTGAGACCAGATAAACCTGCGAATAATGTCGAGAGGAACGCTAAATGGCATATCCTTATCAATGAGAGAGTAGAGCCTGATTTATGATACCTCAAAACTTTATTACAGAATGGAAAAATAAAGCCCCTTGGCAAGATAACGCGCAAGTTGAGCAAGATCTTATTTTATCACGGTCGATTGTTGAAATATTTTCCAACAAAATTTTAAGAGATAAACTTATTTTCAGAGGTGGCACAGCCTTACATAAACTGTATTCACCTGTTCAAGAGCGATATTCTGAAGATCTGGATTTTGTTCAAAAACATGCAGGGCCAATTGGAGGCATTTTAGAAGAGCTTCATGATGTTCTTGACCCATGGTTAGGAGCCCCTAAATGGAAGCAAACAAAAGGGCGTATAACTTTCTATTATCGTTATGAGTCTGAGGTTATTCCAGTACGAAACATGAAAGTAAAGATTGAGATTAACACGCGAGAACATTTTAAATACAGTGAGTTAGTGGAGATTCCCTTTGGAATTTCCAATCGATGGTTTGAAGGGGAAGCGTTGGTGGCGTCCTATAGCTTAGAGGAGCTATTAGGGACAAAAATGCGGGCTCTTTATCAGCGAAAAAAAGGCCGTGACTTGTTTGATTTGATGGTGATTTTGAAGAACTTTCCCGACTTAGATAGGCAAAAAATCGTAAATTGCTTTCTCTTTTATCTCGACAAAGAAGGCCTACAAATATCTAAAGCTGAATTTGAAAAAAATATGCATCAAAAACTAAGAGACAAACTATTCTTAGAAGATACAGCAGCCCTTCTCCAACCCAATCGAGATTATAACCACGAGGTATCATACAGCATTGTACATAAAAACTTGATTAGTTTATTGCCGGGCTTATCTTGGGTAAACAAAACACGGGAGATTAGATGAGTCACACAAATTGGAGAATAATTCGATTAAAGCTAGATGGAGACCCCGTCGATGGTATTGAGGTAGAAAAGCGCCGCTTGATTCTTTCTCATACAGGAGATTTGACAGTAGCCCTTATTTTTTTGGACAAGATCCTAGGCACTTGTTTTTTTATTCCCTCAAATTTCAACACTTTTTATTCAAGCTTGGTAAGATCACGTGAGAGGCATCACAGAAAAAGCACCAAAGCAAACAACTTTAGTGCCTATTACTTTTTAGACTGTTTAATATTATGATTTGGTAACTATATCATATTTGATCCTCTCTTTTGTTAATATCCTCGTAAAAACTAATCAAATTTTTTCCTCAGTGACAAGATAATTTTTGTACAGGGGACAATTTGGAGGTATTGAGAGTCATTAATTCCTAAACGAAAAACTCCTTCTTATAAAATTTAAAAGTTTTTTCCAAAGAGATTTTTTGCTCATGAGCAGCCTTGAAAGATCCATCTGTCCAAGGATTCCCAGTTTATAAAATCCTAAGTTGTCTATCTGCTTTATTTTCTTTCCCATGCACATCCAACCAGGGCAATCCTCTCCAATTAGATTGCATTCTCAGATTTATAGTACATCTTTGAATCCATGAAGTGGCACTTTAGCCCATGACATCCAGTTTCCAAAAGAAGGAAGTTATTTTGCAACACACTTTTTGAAGGATAAGATGGAGGGTAGCAGACTTCCGAAAGGGAATTAACAACTCACCTCAGTAGAAGAACCGGGTGCGAGCACCCGGTTCAAAGTATCAGGGAGGCTTTACGTCTGGGAGACGTAGGGCTTCTCAGCCCACCTTTAACTGCGAAATATCGTAAAGGCATTTGTAAACTAACAATATCAACCCAAAATCCGCGATAGGAAGTTACATTTCTCCTTCAAGTTCAAGGGGACGCAGTTTTTTCGATCGAGCGCGAGTTTTTTTAGGTGTTAAATTTTTAAATCAGCAATAATTGACCCAAAGCGCTAAAAGTTACTCTAA